>CAISVC010000547.1 GCA_903888815.1 uncultured Fibrobacterota bacterium | reverse complement strand
ATCCGGATGGTCGCCTTCGACCTGTTCAGCGTGTAAAAATGGATTCCGCGCACGCCGTTATCGATACAATCCCGCACCTGTTCGGCGGCCCAGTGGATGCCCACCTTTTCGAAATGGTCGTCGTCCTCCGCACGCGAAAGCGCCTTGAGAAGCCGCGCCGGATAGCGCGTGCCGAGCGCCATATCGGCCATGCGCAGCATGGTTTTGCGCGAGGTTACGGGCATGATGCCGGCAATGACGGGAACGGTGATGCCGGCGATGGCGCACCGCTCGCGGAAATCGTAGAAGTCGCGGTTGTCAAAAAACAGCTGCGTGCACACATAATCGGCGCCCGCGTCCACCTTCCGCTTAAGGTACTCGATTTCCCTGAGCCGGTTCGGCGTTTCAGGATGTCCTTCCGGATAGCCGGCGACCCCGACGGCCATGCCCGGAAAATTCTTCCTGATGAAGGCGACGAGCTCCGCGGCATGGCCGAAGCCGTTTTCGGTTTTCACAAAACCGGCTTCCCCTTTCGGAGGATCGCCGCGGAGCGCCATGATGTTGACTATGCCGTTCGCACGGTAATTTTCGAGGATCGCGGCGATTTCAGTCCTGGTGGACCCGACGCACGTGAGGTGGGAAACCACGGTCAGACCGGTCTCTTTTTTAATCCTCAGCACCAGATCGTGGGTAAGCTCCCTGGTCGAGCCGCCGGCGCCGTAGGTCACGCTGACCCAGGCCGGTTTGAGCGGGATCAGCTCCGCGATCGCTCCAAAAAGCTGGTTCGCGGCCGCCAGGTCTCCGGGAGGGAAAAATTCAAAGCTGAACGTGATTTTATTGTTTTTGAAAATTTCGGTGATATGCATGAACGGTATTGTTTTCCGGATTTCCATTTCTTTACGGATTCAGACCTCTCCCCCTGCCTGCAACAACCTGCCTGCCGAAGCCCCTGCCTCGCGCCGGAGCGGCTACGCGCCGGGGGGGGCCAGGGGCTTCGGCAGAGCAGGACTCCCCTCTCCCTCAGGGAGAGGGGAAAAAAGGGGTGAGGTTAAAAATTACGATATATGCAGCAATAAAAAAACCTCCCCGCATCCGCGGGGAGGTTTGATCCCTTATCAAAGTCCGGCAGCTACCGTCCGACCCCGAGCTGAGTCACCTTCCGGTTATCCGGATATTGCCGTGCTCTGCCCGAACCGGAGTCCCGGTACTTCAGATACACGATAACCCGGTAGATTCCCGGCGCCACTATCATGCCCCTGGCGTTGGTCCCGTTCCAGTAGATGGTCGCATTCAGGACATCGCTGAAGCGGTCGCTGAAGGTGGAAAGGAAATCGTCATTCTTCTGCGACTGCACGACATTCCCCACCGCATCGTAGATCTTGACCCAGCAGGTCAGCTTAACATCAGCGTACGGCGGGTTCGGGAGAGAGAATTGCAGCGCCGCGCCGCCCTTGCCGCCTTTCAGCGGGTTGACCATGTTCAGCGCGTTGTCGTTCTGCACGACATTAAACACTCCCGGAGGTTCATAGTAGAACGTCGGGGTGATCGGGTTGGGCCCAATCTTTACATCGCCGCCGGTACAGCCGTGGACAAACACCCGTACCCGCTGGTTGTTGCTTTGAGACCAGTTGGCCGGCATGTCGGCCACATAACTGTTCAAAGCGCTGCTCACCGTGTCGATATTCAGGAAATGAAATGCAGTGAGATCCTGGCCATTGGCCATGGTGAAGGTGACCACGGAATCTCCGGACGGCACCTGCTGCAGGTTGGGAATACCCGCCAGAATGTTATTGACCATGATGAATTGCCCGGTCGCCGTGTCTATCTGCCACACATAAAAGATCATTCCCGGAATGTCCGACTGGCTCAGGCTCGCATTGTCCCTCCGCCTGACCGGCTCGCTGAAGGTGACGGTGACGATGTCCTGTGTGCGGTCTTCGCAGCTGATACGGTTCTTATCCACTTTCCAGATAACCGGACCTGCGCCGTCAATGGAGGTGATCGAAGCGCCCTCGACACCGATGGTAAGCTGGTTCGGCATGGACACTGCAGGCTGCCAGTCGGTCTGAAAAGGATTGACCTTCTGGTAATTGGCGGTGTCCCGTATCTCGTGCAGGGCCAGGACCCAGACCGAATCGACTCTCTCCACTTGATTGTTCAGAATGCTGTCAACCGAGAAGCGGACCGTTCCGAACTGAATTCTCAGCTGTGTAAAGGTGAAACCCGGCGGCAAGGTCACCCGCCTGTTGAAATGCAGCGTCATGCGGTCAAGAGAGCCGTTGCCGTTCACGTCACCGGTGACCGCGCGTACCAGCCTGATCAGCGGGCCGTGGATGTTCACAAAGACGCTGTCGGTAATCGTGGTGTCTCCCGGATAGCGCACCCAGATATAACCGCTCTCGTCCGTCGTGACCCCTGACGACGAGTAATAAATGTACGACTGCGGGTTGGGCGTTGTGATCGGATGGAGCGTCGGGGTGACGTTCCAGTCGGTTTGTATGTCACCGATTCTGTTGCCGAACCGGTCATAACCCCGTGTGTAGATATTCACCGTGCTGAGCCCCTGCTGACCGTAGAAATCAAGCTGCAGCGGGTCCGGAACAGTGCCGTAGTCGGGATACTCAAGAGCGATCGAACCGACCGGCCCCGGATGGAGGACGAACCGTTCGCTCACCGCAGTCAGCGGGACACCGTCGACCGTGAGGCTGACCGAGATCTGGTGCATGCTGTCGATGGTATCGAAAGGCGCGTAGAAAAGCGTCATCGGAACCGTATCGATACCGCTTGTAAACGTCTGGCTGCCGAAATCCCACGGTGTCGGATAATCGAGCCATACCGTATCGCTGCCCAGCATCACGAACGGCTCGGGCCGCATGGCGCCGCCCTTGTCAAGCGCATCGTGATAGGCCGAAGGATCGATGGTGAACGCACCGCGCACCAGGTGGTTGTCCGCGTCATAAATACGGACCTCGGCCTGGATCGGCTGGCCCGCGATCCGCTGACCGGGCGGCGTGATGATGGTTATTACGGCGCGCACGGGCGGGCCCGGCGTGAAGCGCACGGGCAGGGAATCCGGCGTCGCATCCGTGAGCGTCACGGCGATCCAGCCGAATCCGGTATCCGCCGGCGAGAAGGTCCAGGTCGGACTTCCGGCCGGCGCTGTGGGAACAATGGTGAGATTGGCCCAGTTATGCCATGTTCCCGCCACATCCTCCCAACGGGTGGAATCGTCCGACCGCCTGCCCTGCACCCGGAGCGTTGTACTCTGGTTGGTGTTCATCACCAGCGTATCGTGGGAAAGAGGAACCGTATCCTGTCCTGCAATGATTCTCAGGGCGGTATAATAGTATTGCAGAAGCTGGACGAGACAGGAATCAGACCGGTTGCCTGCGTCAACGGCCCATATCGTGTCCATGCCGGTCGAGCCCACCCGGAAGGCCACGCCTTCGCCGATATTGGCGCGGCCCGCACTGACGCCGACAATCGCGCCGTTGCTGGTGCCCCATTGACTGATAACCGTGTCATAGCTTACGAAATTATTATTCGCGTCGCGGAGGTACGCGTACACATAGCCATACTGCTGGTCGCTCGGGATCTGGCGCACAATGACCGGGTCGGGAGCGTTCAAATGGCTCAGGTAATCCGGGGTGTTTTCGAGTATCAGGCGCGTGGCCGCACCCGGAAGCACCGCAATCTGCACCGAGTCGGAAAGCAGGGCCGGGTGCGACGCATCAGGCGGAAGCACCGCAACCACATAGACGCTGTCATAGGCCCGCACCGGCTTGAAATGCTGCGTCGCGCGGTTATTGGGAACGTCAAGGCGGGCTGCGGTCAGGATGTCGCCATGGGTGCGGCTCGTCGCGCTCCAGTTGAATTTCTGCTCCAGAAGGGAGGTCCCGGGGTCATACTCGTAAAGAAATACGCCGCGCCAGTCAAACACTTTTGCCACCATCTGGTACGAACCTCCGGCTGCCATTGAAATGAGCTGTGCAGGGTCCTGCAGCGGCTGGTTCGTGGTACTGGGAAGGCCGGCCAGCGGATAGAGCACGAGTCTCGCCGGGTCACCAGGGGTTACGGTGACCAGGAGCGAGGCCGAAAGGCTGCCCCTGTTCACGACTATAATACCGGTTGACGCCCCGGTGGTATCAACGGGCGCAAACAGCCAGTCGTAGGAATTCGGGTTGCTCATGGTGTCGCTTGCCGCCGTGTAATTCCAGTTGCCGGTGACGTCTTCCCACACCTTGTCATAGGAACGCCTGCCCTGAACATGGAGCAGCGTATCGTTGCCCGGGCCTGACTGCATCACCAGCACCATAATCTCTTTGGTATCAAGCTGTGTCAGCGGATCAATCACCGTAATCCGCAGCGAATCATAGGAGAAATTGGTGACGTTCACGATCACGGTGTCGAACAGGTTGGGGTTCTGCGTATTCACGGCCCTTACCGCGGTCAGTCCGAGCGGAGCGACGCGGGTGACCAGCCCTTCTCCGACCTGTGAAGCGCCTTCCCGTGCCGTAACCAGCGCGGTATTGAAGCTCGTCCAGATGGTGCTTAAACTCCAGGAAACATAGTTTCCGTCCGCATCACGCAGAATGGCAAAGGCGTTGAGCGTTATGTCGTTCGCGCCGAAATTGATTGAGGCAAGCGGATGGTCGCCGAGGAGAAGCTGGCCTATGATATTGGAGCTCGCTTCGATCACCAGATGCTGGGCAGGGCCCTGTTTGACATAAATCAAAGCGCTTGCGGTCCGGACCGTGGTACCGGAAGTTAACGTGGCGGTGACCCGATACAGCGTATAGGCGATATGCGGGCTGAAGGTCGTAACATGGCTCCTCCGCAGAGGAAATCCGTCATACCTGCCAAGCGTATCGCTGCCTCCTCCGGTCGGACCGCTCAACTTTGCAATCGTCCAGGAGATGGCCGCGCTGCTGCTGCTGGTGTCTTCAAATCTGCTCAGCCAGCGGCCGTTGCGGTCGAATATTTTAGCGAATATCGAGTCGGTCGATCCTGCCGCTACCGTATCAATCGCAGGGAACGGCGGCACTAGTGCCGGGTCGCCGACATTGCGGAATAGCGCGATGCTGTCAGCCGGGCCTTCGGTGAAAATTGCCCAGACCGAATCCGATCCTGCATCGCCCCTTCGCGCCCAGATCCAGCCGCTTCCTATGGCGTTGGGAATCACGTTCCACGTGTACGCTGGAGCGGTCGGCGGGTTGTTTTTGGTAACAAGACCGGCGGCCTTATACCAGCTTGCCTGAACATCTTCCCACTGGCCGTTATCCGAGCGCTGCCCTTCCACATGAAGGGTGAGTGAATCGTCGGTCGGGATCCTGACGGTGTCCACATATTGCGGGCCCGGGTTAACATAAATGCGCAGGGCAGTGTAATAGACCTGTCCGAGAATCACCAGCACCGTGTCGCGCATTTTAAAACCAGGCCGCGAAAGGCTGTCAATAACCCACATCAGTGCCGAGCCGGTATCGGAATTGCGCGTCGCGATACCCTCGCCGATGCTTGCCTGTCCGCCCGCGACGAGAACACACGCAGGAGTGGTGCTGTACCATCGGCCGACAGTGTCGTTCCGTATGTAATTGCCCCATTGGTCGCGGAGAATGGCATAGCCCCTGCCGGTCATCTGATTAGGCTGGATAACTATCTGCGCAAGCGGGTCGTCATTGATGCGGTTCGGCACGCTCGGGCTTGCTTCAATGACTATATGATGGGCCGCTCCGGGCACCACCCAGAGACGAATCGAATATGAAAGCGCGTTTCTGGTGGCAGTGACCGTTACGAAACGGCCCGCCTGCCTTGACCTGAGATTAGAGTGGTTACCCGTCGCAGGCAGCAGCGTGTCGTCCGCATCGGCGGGAGACACGCTCCAGACGATCTGCGCGGCAAGCGAACCGGTATCGTACTGACGCAGCCAGATGCTGTTGTAAAAGACCTTGGTATAAAGCTGTGAAAAAATATCATCGGCGGTGATCGTGGCCGCGACAACCGGGGACGCAGGCCAGACAATGTTGGCCGGTGCGCCCGGCGCGAGGTTGGTCGGATAAATATACAGGGCGTTGGGAGCTCCTGCCACGACAGTGACCGGGATCCAGGCGTTTCTCAGAACATTGGGCACGGTGACATAAATCCTGCCGTGTCCGGTATCGAGCGGCACAAAACTGAAGGAGTTCTGGTTCTGCGGAGGAAAGTGGGCCGTGGTCAGGGCAGAGTCAGACCAGTTGCCCATGCCCGGTATGTCAACCCAGCCTCCGGGCCCGCCGAGCCCGTCGGTGCGGTGCGCCTGCACATAGAGCAGGGCGCTGT
>CAISVC010000546.1 GCA_903888815.1 uncultured Fibrobacterota bacterium | reverse complement strand
GTATTCCCAAATCGCCGGGCAGATCGAGCGGACAACGAACACCATAGCGCAGCACTACGAATGCATTTTTCCCGGCCGCCGGTTTCTCTGCCTTTGAAAAAAACACGGCGCTTTGCGGATAGTATTCAAGCGCGCCGATATCGGGCTGGCCGTCGCTGCGCTGCCGATTGTCAAAATCAAACGCAGGCGCAAGGGTGATTGACCCAGCGTTAATGCAGGGCGATCCGGCAAGCAGATGAAAATCGCCGTTAACCGTATCCTTGAACAGGGGATTTCCCGTCGTATAATTGTGATCAACCACGTTTCCGGTTACTGTTCCAATTTCATAATCCCTGTTGCGCCAGGCGATATTATTCCGGACAGTCACATTTGCTATTGCGGCATCGGTTACGTGAACACCGCCGTCGTAATATCCTCCAGTCGTTCCGTTGCAATAGGTGGTGTTATTGATCACCGTAAAATTGCGCATGGGCCCTGCGCGTTGATACAGCAGAATGCCGTTTCTCCCGTTCTTATAGACGATATTGTTATATATCTTTACATCATGGAGAGCAGATCCTGCTTCCGAGGTGAGCGCAATTCCCTCGCCCACCATGTGGTGAACGGTGTTGTTGTATATCTCAATATTATAACTGTCGCCGGCCGACTGTCCGGCATCGATGTAAATGCCGTGCCTGGTCAGATTGTGCAGGTAATTGTTGAAAATTTTTCCGTTGCGGCAAGTCTCTTTGGGATCAATGCCCTCTCCGCCGTTCGTCGGATCGCCGCCGTTTAAGAGCTCATTGTAACTGACCTCAAACGTATCAATGCCGTTGGCAAGACTCATACACTCATTCCATCCGCCGTTGCACGCCTTTTCGATTTTATTGTGAGTGACAACCAGGTTCGTGATGCACTGGTAATTATAGGTGCCGGGATTAGAACCCCACGGTACGCCCCAAGCGCAAATACCCGACCCGTGGGTGTTGTACGTTTCATTGTGCGCGATGACAATATGCGATACATTCGGGCCACTTATTGAAATGCCTATTTCGGTGTTCTGTACCCTGAATCCCTGCACCCGCACATAGCTCGCAGTAGTCGATATACTGCCGCCTTCGAATATGGCGCGGTCCAATGTGTCGGATAAAAATGTCATCCATTTGCCAGGCTGGCCAGACCGGCTCACCGCACCTTGCTGGTTAGCATAGGTACCTCCCTTTATAATGGCAGTGTCTCCTGCTTGCAGGGAGGACGCAGCCTTATTAAAAGTCTTCCACGGCGAAGACGACGTTCCCGCCCATGAATCGTTGCCGTCAGTGGAAACGTAGTAGGTGGTTGAATATGAGAAGGAGTAAAAAAGCCAGAGCGCACACATGACGGCCAGATTTTTTTGCTGTATAGACATAGGATGAACTCCTTTTCTATTAAACCGACTCTTTGTCTGAATTATCTACGTTTTTGCGTAGATATATCTATGAAAGACAAGGAGGCCGGGACCCGGAGAAAAGCATCCCTCTCGGCCTCCGGCTTTGCCGGATCAGTAATAAAGTCCGGGATGTTATTCCGGCTTGACCGCTTTTTCGCACTTAACAATACCCTCGCGATAAAAAAGCGCTTCGTAAATCCCGGAAGGCAACCGCAGATTCACGACTGCATGCGTCTGGCGTGCAGGTATTGTCTGCCGGTACACTTCCATGCCCCGCATGTCAAAAAGACGGAACGCCTTCATTTCGCCGTTTGCATGTATATGCAACGTCGCGCCGTCGAACCACAGACTGGGTGACTCCATCGATGGATGCATGCCGGCCGTAGTATTTTGAGCTACGACATCATCGGCGAAAACGGCTTTTGCGGTGAACGTTTTTTTAGCCGCATCAACCGAGATCAGCGTTGCGCCTTTTTTGAAAGTGGACTGGCCATAGCCGCCGTAACCGCTCGAACGGGCATACGACAGATAAATGCCGTTGAGGATTCCGTGAAAATCGTTGAGGTGGTCGTGGCCGCACCATGTTCCCGCGACTATTTTCGAATTGACAAAAGCCGTAAATGCCCCTGTCAATCCCGCATTTTCTATGTTATCGAGTTTGCTGCCGCCCACACTACAGGCCGCGCCGCAATTCCAGACATCCTGGTACTGGGGCAGATTGATGTGGAAAAAAACGAAGGCGGGCGGATTGACGCCGATCCTCGCGACCTCCGCATTGAACCAGTCGATCTGCGCCTGCTGAAAGCCCCCGGTCGTCGACCCCGCCAGGGTCCAGCAGTCATCGATAATAAAAAGGTTCCAGACAGGGGTGCTCTGTCCTTTATTGCGGATTTCCACCCGATAGTTCGGATACGCCGTCGTGCCCGCATGAAGTGAGTTCGCCGCTGCCGACAAATAGGCATGACATTGTGTAAAGTTGGTCGGGTCGGCCGATGGTCCGTTATCGTGGTTGCCGCGGGCAAAGGCCCATGGAATATTCAGGGCGGCGATATGGTCAACAACCCATTGCAGACCGGTCAATCCAAGATTGGTGGTAAGATCACCGGTGACGACAAGCAGATCGGGACCATATTTATGAATTATCGTATCAAGACCGCTGAAGGTATGAAGATCGTTGGCATCATGTTTGTCACAATGGAGATCGGTGGCCACGAGGATCTTGAACGAATTCGGTGTGGAAATCTCGAACGTCTTTACCCCTGACTGTCCGAGTACCGCTTGCCCGCAAATTAAAAATATCGGAATAACTGTTCTGATGATACCCCTGTTTCGCCGCATTGTCATGGTGCCTCCCGGTACTTTAAGTTATAATATCATTTACCCGCATATAATATACCCTTTATTGAAAGATTCTTTACAGACCTGCCTGCGCGTCCACCCTCCGCAGTGCTACGGAGGACGGGAAACCGCTTCGGCAAGGCAG
>CAISVC010000545.1 GCA_903888815.1 uncultured Fibrobacterota bacterium | reverse complement strand
GGTTAAGAACGAAAGTGACAATATGGTGTTTTAACCTGCCGATTTTAGCGTCGCTATCTGCTCACCCTATCCACGCCTTTCCCAACGTATAAAATATAGCGCTCGCTGTCCATGCAACAATGATTGGATATAGTATAAAAAGTGCGGTATACAGATAAGACTTTGTTTCATGGTAAAACATCATGATGGAGGCGAGGCAGCTTCCGCATAATAAAACAAATAGCATCATTGCAAAACCCGCCAATTTGGAGAAATCCGGATCTGCGGAAAGCGCATGGGCCAGGATGTCCTTGCTGCCGGGAGTATAGTCGATTCCGTAGAGCGTCAGAAGAGTGGAGATGATGGTTGACCGACCCGCAATGCTCGTGATTAGCGCAATGGAATTTTTCCAGTTCTGTCCGAGCGGTTTAAAGGCAGGTTCGAGGAATTGGCCGATTCTGGCGGCATAACTGCTGTGATACGATAAGGTATACCGCGAAGGAATCCGCTGGTTGGTCTGTTGTGCATATGCTTCAAGTTCCTTGTATTTATCCTGGGAAATCCCCGGCCAGTACGATAACGCCCAGATGATCATGGCTGCAACGACGATGACCGATCCGGCTTTTTTGCAGAACTCCCATCCGTCTATCATGGTCTGCTTTATGATTCTGAGAACACCGGGTTTTTTCAGCGGCGTCGGCTCCGGTTCATCAAAAACGGTCTCTTTATTAATTCTCAGGATCGCACGGAATGCAAACGAGGAGATAAAGGCAAAGAAGACGCCCAGAAGATAGAGACCGAACATGACCGTTCCCGCCAACCGCGGCGTGAATACAAAGGAGATCAGGAGCACGTAAACGCCGAACTTGGACCCGCAGCTCATGAACGGAGCGATAAGCATGGTAACGAGCCGGTTTTTATGGCTCTGAATATAGTGCGCTCCGTGAATTGCAGTGACGCTGCAGCCGAATCCGAAAAGCAGAGGCTGAAAGGATTCTCCGTTAAGGCCGAAAAAGCGGAATATCGGGTTAAGGAAGCGGGCAACCCGTGGTGAGATACCGGTATCGTGCAGGATATGCGAAAAAAGAAACAGAAGCATGATATTCGGAACATATACCAAAAAGCCGCCGACGCCGGTTAAAAAGCCGAAAATGAGAAAATCACGCGCAGTGGTATTGCCGACTTTATTCCATACGATTCTCGTCAGCCATTGAAAAAGAGTGTCTATCCATTGCGAAGGATGGGTGCCGAGAAAGAAAATGCAATTGAACAGCAGCCATGTTGCGATGAGCAAAAGGATCGTTTGAATAATACGGCTCTGAATTATGGCCTTAGGTATGTTCATGTGCCTTCTTTTTAGAGCAGCGCCATTGATGAAAAAAAATACGTCGCTTTATCTGCTGAATCGCATTCGTCGGGTTTAATCCTTTGGGGCATGCTTCAACGCAGTTGAAAATCGTATGGCATTGCCATGCGCCATCTCCGGTATCGACAGATTGTAAACGTTCACCTTCTGCCTGGTCGCGCGAATCTGCAATAAATCTGAAGGTTTTTAACAATGCTGCCGGACCCGGATATCGGTCATTATACCAGAACGATGGGCACGCAGAGGTGCAGGCGCCGCATAAAATGCATTCATATAATCCGTCAAGCTTTTTCCGTTCCATCGGTGACTGGATAATCTCCTGATCCGGCTTTTTATCAGCATGAGCAAAGGGTCGGATGCGTTCAATCGCCCGGAAAAAACAGGTGAGATCAACGACAAGGTCCCTTATAACCTCGAAACGGGGAAGCGGTTTGAGCGTTATCACCTTTTTCCCCAGCATTGCGATCATGGTCTCGCAGGCAAGCCGGTTTTTTCTGTTGATATTCATGGCGCACGATCCGCAAATGCCGCCCCTGCACGACCTTCGGTAGGCCAGGGTGCTGTCGTGACGGGAGCGTATCTCATTGAGACAGTCAATGACCGTCC
>CAISVC010000544.1 GCA_903888815.1 uncultured Fibrobacterota bacterium | reverse complement strand
GGGGCGCGGTGCCCGCGCCCTTTATTGAAACGCGAGGATTGCATTATGGGAATGAAATCATACAGGCCGCTGACCCCGACGCTCAGGTATAAAATGACCAATACCTTCGAGCAGGTGACTACCGATACGCCCTATAAGCCGCTTCTGGTCAGCAAAAAGCAGGCCAGCGGCCGTAACAATTACGGACGCATCACGGTACGTCACCGCGGCGGCGGCAGCAGGCGGTTCGTCCGGATCCTCGATTTCAAACGCGATAAGAAGAATATCCCGGGGACCGTGGAAACCATCGAGTACGATCCGAACCGTTCGGCGTTTATCGCGCTTGTCAAATATGCCGACGGCGAGCGCCGTTATATGCTTGCCACGGCCAACATGAAGACGGGCCAGACCGTGCTGTCGGGTGAGAATGTCGAGATTGCCGAGGGCAACTGCATGCAGCTGAAAAACATCCCGCTCGGCACCCAGGTGCATAATGTCGAGATTCTTGAAGGTAAAGGCGGACAGATTGCGCGGAGCGCAGGTGCTTACGCAGAAGTGGTGGCAAAGGAAAATGCGATCGTACAGCTAAAATTTCCTTCGACCGAGATACGCAACGTGCGCGAAACCTGCATGGCAACCATCGGTGCGGTTTCGAACGGCGAGCACATGAACATGGCAATAGGTTCGGCCGGTCGTTCCCGGAACATGGGATGGCGTCCGACGGTCCGCGGTTCTGCCATGAACCCGGTCGATCACCCCATGGGCGGCGGTGAAGGAAAGTCAAAAGGCGGCGGCGGGTGGCACCATCCGCGATCGCCGTGGGGCCAGAAATCCAAGGGGCTCAAGACACGCAAGAAACGGAAACTGTCGAGCAAGTATATCGTGCGGCGCAGAACGAAATAGCGAAAACAAGAAGGAAATAGACTATGTCGCGTTCGATAAAAAAGGGGCCGTTTGTCGATCATCATCTGCAGAAAAAGGTTGATGAGGCGAACAGGACGGGTCAGAAGAAGGTGATCAAGACATGGTCGCGGCGGTCGACCATAGTTCCGGAATTCGTGGGACATACGTTTGCCGTCAATAACGGAAACAAATTCATTCCCGTGTACGTTACCGAGAACATGGTCGGCCATAAGCTCGGCGAGTTCGCTCCCACACGCACTTTTCGCGTGCACAGCGGCTCAACCAGGACCGATAAGACGGCGGTTGCCGGCGCACCCGGAGCGGCTCCGGGAGCACCGGGCGTACCAATGCCGGCTGCGGCACCGGGCGTACCAATGCCGGCTGCGGCACCGGGAACACCGGCACCTGCGGCGAAGAAGTAATAAGGAGGAATGGTGGAATCAACGGCAAAAGTACGATTTCTGCGCACGGCGCCGAGGAAAGCCCGGCTGGTGGTGGATGCCGTCCGCGGGAAGATGGTCAGCGAGGCGCTGAGCCTTCTTGATCTCAGTATGAAGAAGGGCGTGGCCGTCCATGTCGCCAAAATACTGAAAGCGGCGGTAGCGAACATGCAGAGCAGGCACGCCGAGGCGGCGATTGATGTCGATGAGCTCCGCATCAAGGATATCAGGGTTGAAGAGGGTCCGGTGCTGAAACGATTCCGGCCCTGCGCCCACGGCAGGGGAGCTCGCATACTCAAGCACATGTGCCACATTTCAGTGACGATCACTAATTAACAGG
>CAISVC010000543.1 GCA_903888815.1 uncultured Fibrobacterota bacterium | reverse complement strand
CCCAATAAAGAGGCTATCTCATCACCACGAAACCCTTTGACGCGATCCGCTTCCCGTCGGCCGCTTCGAGCAGATACACACCGCGGGCAAGCGAGCCGGCAGCAACTGAGAATTCGTGCGTTCCGCCGCTGCTCACGAAGCGCTCTTCGTACCTCACTGTCCTGCCCCTCATGTCCACGATGCGCAGGTGTACCATGCCCGGCCGATCAAGCGAGAGCGCGACGTTGACCGCGACGCCGCGCAATTTCGGCGCAGCAGCAAAGATGGGGCGTGCTACTGCTACATCCTGACTGCCGAAGTTCAGCTTTAGCGCCTCGATCGCGTGATGGCGCACCGCAAGCGTGACCGTACCTGCAGTGAACGGGACGCTCACCGGGTGCTCCTCGATCAGGTCGGTCGCGCAGGCAGCGGTCAGGTTCTTGGGGAAAGACAGGGTGACGCTGCCGCTGTTCACGCCCTCGATATCGAAGAGCCGCACCACGGTGCCGGTATCATCTTCGGCCTTCTTTATGGCGGTGACGATGATATTCGACGGCGTCACGCTGCAGTAGCTCCTGCTTTCCGGCAGATTCGCGCCGGCCGTTTTAATGCCCGCGACCGGCAGAAGTGGATTATTCGACTGCGTGGCCAGACGATAGCCGTTCGTAAATCCCGCGGCATGTGCGTAGATCGAGAAACGGTAGTAATGGTTCCCGCGGTTCTCCCACCATTCGCCGGTGCCGCACTGCTGGCGCGAGGCAAAAAGCATGGGCTGAATGATATCGTTTGCCGACGGGTTCTGAACCGGATCCATGTAGTCGACGCCGCCCACGCTCGTGCTCACGGTCACGCCGAATCCTGATCCGGCCGCATACATGAAATTCGACACTTCGCGCGGCTGGTGGCGCGAGCCCCATCCGAACTCGGTCACGTTGCATTCGCTGGCGCCGATTTTTTCGACGCCGAAGGGCACGTCATACACCATATCGTGCAGCGTCGTATTCACCGGGAACACTATGCGCAGCTCGCGCTCGTGCGTGCCGTCGAAATTTTCGATGGCGGGTTCAACGTCGATCCTCTTGATGGTATTGTACACGATGAGCTGGACACTGTAGGTGTAATGGGTCATGGCGCGCTGGGCCGCGAAGACCGTGCGCACGCTGCCGTCCTCTATGCAGCTCCAGGTGAAGGAGTAGTTGCTTGCTTTATCGGAGCCGGTGGTCTGCGGATACTGGAACGCTTGCTGCTCGCCCGCGCCGTTGCCCGGCGAATAGAGGTCGAGGAGGTCGGCGACCTTGAATTTAGTCGTGGAAAACAGATCTTTCGACAGCCCCTTGTCGTAGATGCCCTGAACGCACCCGCTCGACGGCGTTATCGTGTAGAAGCTGTTATCGTATGCGCCGGTCCAGTTTTTGCCCTGGTTGGGCCCCGGCGCCGGCGTGGTGCCGCCGGAAACCAGGTAGTAAGTAGCATACCCGAACGAGGGGACGTTCTGCGCAATAAACACGAGCTTGTTGTCAGGTGTCAATTGATAGAGAATCACAGCGCCGGCCGCATCTTTGAGGGTGAAGGGCTGCGTCGCGCCGGAGGGAATCGCGGTGATGACCGGATCGCTGCGCTGCCATGAGAGCGCATTGAATATCATGAGCGAGGTGCCGGAGATCCGGGTGTTTACACGGCCGGCGATCCAGGCCGCGGAACCCTGGAAAATATTCTGCCCCGTGTCGCGGGCCGACCCGAACATGACATTGTATGCCGGAAGCACGTACCTGTTGTGCTGAATGCTGTGATCGGCCGTGGTGGCCTTCTGCCATGCCGCGGTAATGTCCGGCGCGCGATAACCTGAAAAATTTCCTTCCTCGAGCGAACGGAAGGTCGAAAAGGCCTCGCCTGCCTGCAGGCAGACGCCGGCTTGCCGCTGCAGCGTGATGAGCGGCTCGTTGTTGGTCACGTTTTCGTACATCCAGAGGTTGGGCCGCTCTCCGCCGGCTGAATCGAATACCGTGGTCGGGCCTGCCTGCGCTGCGATCGAGTCAAACGCTTCTTCGTAGGTGCTGTACTTCATGCGCGGATAGCTGTTGGCCGCGGCCCAGGTGTTCCAGGCACTGATCTGCTGATCGTAAATCACCGGTTGACGGTAATCGAGGCTCATCAGGCAGACCAGATGCTTCGGGAGCTTGCGCACGCGATAATAGGTTTGCCAACTGTCAACGAACCCCTTTATGGAATTGACGTCATTCAGATTGAGGGCTGTGGTCCCCATGTTCCCGAGCACGTTCATGCAGTAATGGATGCAGGTCCAGAGGAGCGTGCTGGAACCGTCGGGACTGTGCCATTGAATAAGCGCGTTATCCGGTATGCCCTGCGCATTGAGGCATCCGTACAGGCGCGAAGAGGCGATGTATTTTCCGCCCGATTTTCTGACGATCTGCGGCATCTGCATGCCGCGCGCCGGAGCGTCGAAATTGTAAATCACCCGCGCGTCCCGGGTCGGGAACAGTCTATTGAACCATTTGCGGCCGAAGTAGATCTGGCGCATGAGCAGTTCGCTCGAGAGCGAGGACTCGAACGGCTGCGTGTATCCCATGCCGAAGGGAAGCCGGCCCTGGTTGATCCGGGTGTTCAGCTCGTTCACGCGTGACGGATGGTACTGCAGATATTCCTGATAGCCGATCATGTCCTCCCACATGAACGTCAGGTTCGGGTTGACGTTCATGCGGTTCAAGGCAGTGTCGAGGATCAGCACATCCTCCTGGGCGTCGGTCTGGATCGAGCCGTTCTGGTCGCCTGAGGGGTACCAGCCGATGTCCTGGTGCGCCTCCTGTATGAGGTGAATGGTCCCGCCAGCGAAATAGGGGCCCGGCGGAGCGGAGTTGCCCCGTTTGCCGGCCTTGTCAAAGGCGGCGGCGCCGTCGTAGAGGGAAAAGGCAAGCCCGGTGACCGTGAGGCCGTCGAGGCCGACGTTGATTGAGGGCACTTCGAGCTTCACCCATTGGCCGGCTGCCGGCAGATTACCCGCTTTTACCGCGCTTCCGTAGCTGCCAAGCAGATGAGTGGCCCCCCAGTAAGCGCGGTGCGCCCATGAACCGCTCCCGTCGCGCCACTGGAGCATGACTTCCTGCGGTGTGTTTACCGGATCGAGGTACACGTAACAGAAGAGCGTGTCCCCGGACGTGCCCATGCCGGTCGCGTTTTCAAAGTAGATCTGGTGCGCGCCCGCAACCGTATTCGTCTTCCACGCGCTTGTTCCGGAATAGGGCGCAGGATTGCTCGTCACCCAGTTCCAGGCATCATTCGTGGTCATGGCAGTGGCGCCGGCAGGCAGTGCGTCGTCCATCCAGACGGTTTCCTGGGCAATTATTGGCCATGCTGTTACGGGCACGAGCAGGCAGTATAAGGACAGTATGCGCTTGAAATAAAAATGGGGAACTTTGGACACTTTTACACCCCAGATTCCCAAATCTTGCAAACACTCTCTCACAACTGATTCGCTTATGGTGCTTTTGAATTTAACAAAAATTGTACTGTAAGCCATATTATGAAAACATTCCTTTAATAAGATCGTAGAATACTACGGGCCACTGTAAAGAATACTTGGTAGCGAGCGGTATTGCTGCCCACTCCTTGGCGACTATCATCAACATCAAAAAACATATGATGTATCCCATTCCATAAATACCAGCTATCCAAGCTTAAATATACAACATGTTATG
>CAISVC010000542.1 GCA_903888815.1 uncultured Fibrobacterota bacterium | reverse complement strand
TCTCTACAATGTATATACGGAAGTATGGGTGGACGGTGTGCTCAAGGACATGGTCGCACAGCGTATAGGGCTGCGGTATTATTCCCTTACCACAAATAATTTCACCATAAACGGCGTGCAGAAGTTTCTGCGGGGCGCCTGTCTGCATGAAGAAAATGAATACAAGGGCAATGCCGTTGACAGCCTTACGGTAAAGTCCCAATTTGACGCAGTACAGGATTTAGGGATGAACTATGTGAGACTTGTGCATTATCCCCACCCCGAATTCACGTATACCATTGCCGACGAACTCGGTATTGCGATTTCAACCGAAACCGGCGATTGGGGAAGCGGACCTGATATCAGAAATGCCGACAGGGACAATAATGTCAAAGAAATGGTGAAACAGAAATTCAATCATCCTTCGGTACTGTTCTGGTGCGCGGGTAATGAAGACAGCTTTGCAGCAAACGTAACGCGCTGGGCATTCATTATTGATTCGATCGATGGTTCAAAACCCGTCTATTTTGCGAGCAATGGCGCAAATCCTCCGGGTGTGGACTTTATTGCCGTCAATATCTACGGGGGCTGGTATGGCGGTGCCCTGACCGATTTTCCGCAAGGCGACCATTATATATCCGAGAGCGGCGCAGGCGGTGTTGTCGCGTCTCATCAGGATTATAAATCAGCCACCTGGACGTATGATACGTGGGAGCCCGAGGAATACCAGAGCCTGGCCAATGAGTTTAAATTTAATTACCTGTTTAATGTGAATCCTGCCTATGTACCGCTCTATTCGCATTGGCTGCTGTTTGATATCTGCGACACAAAGTATAAAGGTATGAACAGCAAAGGAATGCTCACCTACGCAGGGTTACCCAAAGATTGCTATTACATCTGGAAAGCAAAGGCCCGGCCTGCAACGCCTCTCGTCCATATCTGCGGTAAACACTGGTACCTGCGGACGGGCGAAAGAGACGTTAAAGTGTATTCCAACCGCGCATCGATAACGCTTTCTGTCAATGGAATCAATAAAGGCAGCAAATCGGACGGCGCCTATACGACCACAAACGGGTCTGTCGTAAACGACGTGTTTTTCTTTGATACCGTGCTTTCCAGAGGCAGAAACGTTGTCATTGCTCAGGACGGCGCAGGCAATAACGACACGGCCGTCATCTACTTTACCGGTACGGCACCTGATGCGCCGGCCGACAACTCGGAATATATCACCAACCTCGCATCAGGTAATGCCAATAACCCCGCTTATTTCATAAACATTCCCCTCCAGGCCCAATGGCCTGTCTATTATCAATGCGACGGAAATGCCGATAACACCTTCGACTCGATACCCGGGGTACTCACCAATGCCCGCTGGATCGCCGCCAGGCGGCAGAGTGACGCAGCCTTAACGACCAGTCTTTCATTTAGAATTAATGCTGTCATGACTGCTGATGCCGATGTCTTTATCATGTTCACAAGACAGGCTTCGGTCCCGGCATGGATCACGACAGCGGGGTTCACCAATACCAATAGTACCGGCAGGTGGCGGGACAATGCCTTGAATCTGGTGGGTTATCAGCTTTTCAAAAGAACATATACTCCCGGCTCAACCGTGAGTCTGAGCGGTTCCGCCATAGATTTTGTGGTTATGGTGAATCGGGCAGGTTCTTCCGGCATCGGTTCAACGCCGGGTGGAACGCTTATGCCGATGAAACCATCTTCGTTTACGTTCAAGACCATAGGCAGCAACATCATCGTGCCCCGGGAAATTGCCTCCGGAATCAATTCCATTGCCGTTTATAACCTTTCCGGAAAGCTCGTCCGCAGAATAATCGGGAGGAAAAATATCATCAACCTGAAAAAAAGATTTCAGCGTTTCCAACGGTGCGTATATCGTGCGTTTGGAAATCATGCCTGTGCATTGACAATTACTATTTCCTGCCGACCTGCCGCCACCGAAGCGCTTTGGCGAAGGCCGGAGCGGCTACCTGCCTCTGCCGAAGCCGGCTACGGCGAAGGCGGGCGCGCAGGTATTTGCTTTAAATATCCCGTGTCCGGGGTCAGAAACTAAGCTCATCAAATCCCCTCCAGATACGTGTAATAAGAATTATGAAACAATCGCCACGATTCTGCTGTCTAATAGTTAACCATGAAACGTCTCCAACAACCATCAAGGGAGGTCCTATGAAGTCCGTCGTAGCTGTTCTGTCGGTTTTGCTGTTTACAAGTCTGGCTCTTGCGCAGGACAAGCCGCCTGCCCCGGCCGGAAGTCCTCAGGATACGATGCTGCAGGAAAAGAACGCCCCTGACAGGGAGACCGGCCCGATGTCACTGTGTCCTCATCAAAAGCGGCTGTTTCCCGGACATGGAATGAATTTCAGGCCGGACATGATGGGGCCGGGACCTGGATTTGCCGAGATGGAAAAGGGAAACCGTCACCCATCGGGACCGTGCTTCATGCACCACCCGCCGCGCTGCTGTTTCTTTATGCCGGTTATTTGCAAGCTGCTTTTTCTGGGATTGATGCTCTATGCTGTTTTAAACATCCTTCTGACGATTATCGTATCGCTTGATATGGCGAGGAACAATCGCTTCAATGGACTATGGATTCCGGTTTTGCTGCTTGCCGGGATACCGGGGTCGGCGATCTATGCGCTGTTTCGAATCGGCGATAAGATTCAATGCAAGGGTACTGTTTGAATAGAAATTTTTCGTGACCGCATGAATGACTGACCCCCGTTTACAGGCGAGGGGTCAGTCATTTTTAAAAAAGGAAGGCAGGTAATGAAAAATCGGCTATTTATTGCCGTAATAGCCGCCCTGAGTTTGTGTACAGGTTGCAAGCCGATACAACTTGAGAGCCAATGGCGCGACCGCGATATTACCATTGACGGAAGTACCGCGGAATGGAGCGGTTTAATACAATATCCCGAAGATTCAAAAATAGGCATCGGTATCGTTAACGATGAAGCGTATCTGTACCTGTGCCTGACATCGGAGGACCGGGCGATAGCGTCCCAGATACTCATGTCCGGATTTACCGTATTGTTCGAAAGTAAGGCACGGAAAGGAAAACGGTTCGGCGTACACTTTCCGCTTGGCATGAAACTGTTCGGGCCGCCGTCTGAGGAAGCCGGCGACAGGGAACCCGATATGGCAGCGATGACGGCGCGCATGGAAGCGTCGCTGCAAACTCTTGCCCTGCTCGGCCCGGGAAAAAACGACACCTTACCTATGTCAACGCGGATAGCGGAATCGCTGGGCATTGCCGTCTGTATCAAGCCGTCGCGTGAGAATTGCGCCTATGAGTTAAAAGTACTGCTTAACCCGGATTCCCTTTTCAGGTATGCCCTCGGCATCGGCAAGGACACGTTGCTTGCAGTAACGCTGGAAACAGACAGAACAGACAGGGCGAGTAGACCATCCGGCGGCCATCATGGTGGCGGTGGCGGAATGGGTCCGCATGGTGGCGGTATGGGTGGCGGTGGCAGAATGGGTTCGCATGGTGGCGGTGGAGGCAGGATGGGTCCTCCGGGAGGTGGTCCGCCGAGTATGCCGGAGCAATTCAAAATGGAATTTTCGATAAATCTAACTAAAAAATAAACGCGCGATATCCAGGGATGGTTGTTTTATTTGCCTTAATTATTCCCCTCGGCCGTGTGCCCTCTCCCCTCTTCCTGGTACCTAAAAAAAACACAATAATTTGGTACAGACAAAGGCTACAATAATCAAGTCTCCTGCCAAGGAGGCCCCCAAAAAATAGCCCGTCAGGCCGGCAAATTACAACTCACCCCACCTTTATTCTTTTTGAAAAGTGCAATTTTTGAATGCAATGAGTTTGTGCGTAAAGTCGTCACACACAGGAAGGAGCTACTTTATTGTCACTATGTTCGGGTACGGGTATTTTAAACCCGCATACACAGGGAAATGGTCCGACGGATAGAGATTGTTTTCATTGTATTTAATAATCTCCGCAGCGGTCACCTTGTAGCCGTCCTTCAGCGACATGACATAGTCGATTTTGTTCGATCCTGCCTGGCCCGTGAAGGCGTGATAGGTTCCCGCCGCAGCATCGCCGGGATACAGAATGCGATATGAATCGGTCATGAGAACCGGATTGGCAGGGCCTTGTTTAAGATAGACAACCGCAGCACTGCTCTCGTTCGCATTTAAATCTCCGGTAAAGACAAAGGGGTCTTCGGTATGGGTGCGCGATGCAATGCTGTCAGCGATCATATGGGCGCCATTGGTACGTGCCAGGTCGGAAACATTATCCAGGTGCGTATTATAAACGTAAAAAGCGACATTGGTCGTTTTATTGACAAAACGCGCGTGCGTGCATATGCGGGTTGACCCGGTTCCCCAGCTCGTTGAACCGGGAACATTCGGCGTTAAACTCAGCCAGAATGTCCCGGAATTGCTGCTGTCGATCCGCCAAATCGATTTAAGGTAGAATATCCTGCATGATTCGCCGCCGCCATTGGCGTCGCGTCCGATGCCATAGTAGCCGTAATCCGGGCACCCGCTGATGATATCCGGTATGTAGGAAGCTATCAGCTCCTGGAATCCGATAAACTCCGGTTTATACATATTAAGTACATTGACAACGCGCACTCTTCTTTCGCTCCAGGAGTTCGGGCTCGGGTCGGCAGGGCCGCGGATGTTAAAGGTCATGACTTTCGTGTCCCAGAACATCGTATCGAGGACAATGTCTCCCACATCCTGCGTTGTAAAGGATTGCAGCGGCACTTTTCTGGGCACAAACCCGTATTTGGACAGAGCAATTGAATCGACGGCGAGCGGAAACCCTGCCAGTCCGTAGGTTCGGGGTGTGCGGGTGACGGTGGCGATTCTGGAATCGGCAGATATCCTGCCGCCTGTCATGTTGATTTTCGCATTAATCACCGATTCATTCATGACAATCCGCAGGATATACAGGCCTGAGGCCGCTCCAATGCTCCGCGCGTCCAGGGGGAAGCCGTACTTTCCCCGCATCAGGGTGCCGCTGAAAACAGTTGCCGCCTTTCTGCCGCTTATCGAGAAAACCGCAATTGAAACCGTTTGCCGGTCAACAAGAGAAAATTCGATACGGTTGTTCCTGAAAAAAAATTCCGCAGATCCGTTATCACGCAGCCGTGCTGCCGTGGATGGAACAATGAACTGAAACCTGCCGTCCGGCCCGGTCGTGTCGCTGATGTTCAGTTGCAGCAGCGCTACCTTTACATTAGAAATAGGGATTGCCGAATTCGTCACCGCACGGCCCGCTATGGTATCATCGCCCTGCGCAGCCAGGGAAAACAGCAGCGTGTAAAGGACAGCAATTGCGGCTCTTTTTACCATGGCACCCTCCGGCTGACAGGAAGTTTTACATCGAACTGCTGCATTTGAGAATATACCCTTTCCGGCACGTTTTTGTCAAAATCAGACAAAACGGTAAAGTATTTTGCAATCATGAGTCGCTCCCGGTAAAGAAATAATCACGGTCAGCTATCAGATATATGTACCCGATTCTTTTAAGCATAGTCGCCTTTTTATCCACTCTCTGCGGCGGCCTCTTCGTGGCCCGGTTCAGGAACCGGTTCGGCATTATCACGGCTTTTGCGGCCGGGGTTCTGATCGCCGTGCCGTTATTCGACCTGCTGCCGGAAAGCGCGCAATTGGCATCGGAGATACGAATGCCTTTTCGCAATTTAATGTATGCGGTCGCAACAGGTTTTATTTTCCTTTTAGTTCTGGAGCGTTACTTTTCCGTTCACCGCGTTTGTGAGGCCGGTACCTGCAGAAATATCCGCCATCCTAAAGGGGGATTTTTAGGCGCTTCCGAAATTTCGGCCCATAGCTTTATGGACGGTTTCGCCATAGGAACGGGTTTCCACATTAATTCCCATGTGGGGATGATTGTCGCTGCGGCGGTCATTCTTCATGACTTTTCCGATGGCGTGAATACCGTGACCGTCATGCTCAATGCCGGCAACAGTTTGAAAAACTCCCTCCGGATGCTTTATGTCGACGCGCTGACTCCGGTACTCGGAGCAGCAACGACCCTGGCGGTTAAAATACCCGAACAATACCTTATTCTGCTGCTGTCGTTCTTTGCGGGCGGATTTCTCTACATCGGCGCCAGCGATCTTCTTCCGGAAGCGCACGAAAAAAATCCGCCTTTGCAGGCCATTATGGCAAGCATTGGCGGGTTTTTATTCATTTTTATCCTTACGCGGTTTTTAAAGGTGTAGATCCTGTCCCGGAGCTGAATACTTCACCCCTCCCCCTCCGCTGTAGATGCATCCGGCAGCAGTGTCAACAGGTTGTTTTTTGATTGCATTGATAGTATACTTTAAGTAAAGCTTGGAACAGACAAAAAAGGGGGACGTATGCGTTCACGCACATCATCGGCGCTCCTGTGCGGAGCGATGCTGCTTGTTTCCGCGTTCTGCGTCACGGCACAGCCGTCATGGCAGCTGCTGGGTCTCAGCGACCGGGGCATCAACTGCCTGCTCGCCGACGACACCACCATGATCCTCGCCGGTACCGACAGCGGGATGTCGGTATACTGGAACAAGGCATGGTACGATTTTCCTGTAAAACAGCCCGTGACTTCCATTCTCCGCCTTTCCGCCAGTGAAATTTTTGCCGGCGCAGGCGGTTCGTCCGACACCGGCGCTGTGTATATCGGCAATTATATTCTCTTCGGGCCGCCGTTTTACCGGCTGCGGCTCCAGCAGCCCTTTATTGAACCCACGGCAATGGCATGCAACAGCACCATGGCAATCCCCCGCCTTTACACAGGCGGACGCAATGTCGTGGCCGCCGCCATGATTGACATCGGCGCCGATTCGCTCCTGCCGTTCCAGCAGCTTAAAATGCCTTCTTACGCGTTCGGGGTCGAAAGCCCGAAATGCGCCGACCTGTTCATGTTCGGCGGAGCCACGCTTTATGCCGGCGGTTACGACAGGGGAATCATGGCGGGTCCGGGATCGCTTTTGCGGCTCTCGGTGGATTCGCTCCAGACCATCCGGCGGCTGAACGTCACTTCGCTCAGCCAGGGCGCTTTCGGGGCAGGACCGGTCAGCCAGCAGGAGCTCGTCATCGGCACGCGGGACACCGGCGTCCTGCTCTTTGAACCCGTGGGGCAGACATGGACAGCCATTCCAAGCCCGAACCGGCTGCCGGTCAGCGACCTTATTGCGGTTTCTTCCGGTGTGACGATCGGCAGCCTCATAATCGCCGCGACTGACAGCGGTGTGTATACGAATAACGGCCGCACGCAGATATGGACCGAAGTCGGGAACATTCCGGCCCTGCCCCGGTGCCTTGCGCCTCGCGGAACCATAAGAGGCTCGGCGCTCAGCGACGCCCTGCTTGCGGGAACCGCAAAAGGCGTTTATATCTACGCCTTACCGGCGGCCATACGGGAACGCGCATGGCCGGCAGATGCCGCCCGGTCTGCGGAACCGGTTGTGTGCAGAAACGGCGAAGTCCGCCTCCCGCTCCACGCCTCACCGGGCGGCAGGGCATATATTACCGTCTATACGGCCTCCGGCAGATTATACCGGCACATCGCCGTATCTGGTGAAACGGCATCGTTCCGCCTGGAAGCCGAAGGGCTGTATTATTACCAGTATGTTGCTGGAAAGAAAACCGCGTTTTCGGGAATACTGGTCAATATGCAGTGAACGGATCGCCGGCATCTACGAAGCAGGAGTTGCGTTTATAAAGGAGCATAACTATGCCGATTGAATCCGGCGCAGGTCCGCGCTGGCTGGCGGCAGCGGTGCTGGCGCTCATCATCGGGGGGTGCACGCCGGTGACTTTGACGAAACCTTCGCCGGCGAGTACACCGGCCCCTGCCCCTGTTGCGCACCGCAGTGCGATGGACACACTGATTGACCAGAACCAGCTCACCCGGCTGGCAATGAATGACAGGGATTGGCAGGTCCGCCGCGCCGCCGTGGCGAAACTGACCGATCAGGCGGTTGTCGCCAGGGTGGCGGTCGAAGACAGCAACTGGGCGGTCCGCCGTGCCGCCGTGAAAAAGCTGACGAATGAACTCATGATTGCAAGGGCGGCAGTGGAAGATAAAAACAGCGATGTCCGTATCGCCGCAGTGGAAAAGCTGACCGACCAGGCCGTGCTTGCCGAGGCGGCGATGCTGGACTCGAACAGCGATGTCCGTATTGCCGCCGTGAAAAAATGTACCGACCAGGCCGTGCTCGCAAAAGCCGCCGTGGAGGACAGGGACTGGCAGGTACGCTGTTCCGCCGTTGAGAAGGTGACCGACCAGACCCTGCTCTCATGGCTTTCGGCGGAAGACAGGAACGACAACGTCCGCCGGGCCGCAGGGAAGCGGCTGACGATTCTGAAACAATAGGTTCCCCACTCCTCTTCTCTCTTGATTTCAGAACAGAACGATTTTCCTCACTGAAACGCCGCTAACCGTGGCGATTGAAGCCATGCATAATCCTGCTTTTCCGAGTGCTTTTGCGAGGTTTTTCAAAGAATAACCTGCCGGGCCGCTGCCCTTGAATACGGCGATCTGCCGTCCGGCCGCGTCGAAAATGCGCACCGTATGAAGGCCGGGTTCATTGACGGTCAGGAATGATGACTGGCCTGCCGGGAATTTTGTCCGGAAGTTATTATTGCTCCCGCGGAAACCTGCCGCAGTGGGGTCATCCAGCACCACAAGCGATACGCCGTGCCGCGGAAGGTCGAAATTCAACGTCACCACCCCGGCAACTGCATTGACAAGCGACGGTGCGGACAGGGTGGCCAGCGCCATGGATGCCCTGAGCTGCGCCAGCTGCCCTGCGGTCGGGCTCTGCGGGCTCCCCATCTGCAGCCATGTGGAATAAGCGTTGCTGTGCGTGGTGTCCATCCGGTAGTGGGTCATCAATACCTGCGCCGGGAAAGCCGCGGGCAGGGTAACCCGGAGCTGAATAGTTGCCGGCGCGACCTGCACGATGTCGTCGTGGTAGTTCCAGATCAGGGCCGCGACCTGGCCCGCGCTCTTTACCGCCATGCCGTCGATGTCCGGGTTCGCGCCGCGCACGCCGCTCGCCAGAATGGTGCCGAGGCCGAGCGCGCCGGTGCTGACAAGCGGGATACGGTTTCCCTTGAGCTTTCCCAGCATCTTGAACACGTTCAGCACCGGCTTGTGTATGTTGTTCGTGGAAAGCGTGCGGAACCCCTGAAAATACGGATACCCGTTGAACAGCCACGCCCATGCAAGCAGGGCGCGCAGGTTCACGCCCAGACTGTCGGCGAGCACCAGCGAGTGTTTCATCATGGCCGCCTCATAGGCGCCGTAGGCCGCGACGTTGCGGTACGCGTCTGCCGGATACTGGTTGGCCGGACACGCGGCGCAGCCGTCAGGGTCGGCCTCGCCGACCACGATGGGCTTGCTCCGGTACTGCGCGAACCCGGCCACGATGTTGAACCCGCTCCGGTGGAGCCGCAGCTGGTTTCCCAGGTCCATGCGCACGTGTCCATTGACAACCGCGGTGCCTCCCTTGGCGTGAAAGCTGATCAAGTCGAGCCGCGTGCCGGTCGCGCCGGTGGCGTAGTTCGTGCCTGTGGCGCAATGGGTGAGGAAATTGCTCATGAAGGTGCCGGCGCCCGCCGTTTCCGGGCCGCCCAGCACGGCGTTCGGCAGCACCGCGTGCAGCGCCCGCTCGGTATAATCGAACAGCTGCTGGAATTCCTGCGCCGTCCCGTGCCAATACCCGATGTCAGGTTCGTTCCATAATTCCCAGATCCAGTTCTGCTCCACGCCCGTGTAACGCGCCTTGCTGTGCTGCGCCCATGCGGTGATGAGTCCCGCCCACTTGTTGTAGTCAGTGGGAGGATAGAAGCACCCTCCGTCAAGGGCATAGGTGGAGGTGTTCTGATACGGTGTCGGGTGCGTGGACAGGGCCTGGGGCATGAAGGCGATCTCCATATACGGCAGCGCGCGGCCGCCGGTAATGGCGTCAATCATCCCGTCAAGGAGGTTCCACGTATAGACTGGATTACCAGCGTTTTCGGTGTACACGTTGGAGGATCCCCATTTCAGGACCGGCGTTCCGTCGCCGGTATTGAGCAGGAAATGGGTGCGGATGTACACCTGCTGCAGGTTGGCGGCAACTACCGAGTCGAGCAGGTCGCGGCTGGGCTGGGTGGTGGTGTAATTGCATTCGTCGTACCCGTACCACGACCAGACGGTTTTGAGCGGCGTTCCGGCCGCAGTGCCGTCCACCGTGATCGTGACCTGCGCGGAAATGTTTTCAAAGGAGAAAAACAGTACCGCAGCCATGATACCTGGCCGGAGAAAAAAGAAAAACGGGCGCCGGATTCTCATATTGTCCTCCCCTGTGGCATTAACAGCTTCATTTTTTGCCGACGATTTTGAACGTCTGAACAAGCTGGTCGGCTTTTTCGACTAT
>CAISVC010000541.1 GCA_903888815.1 uncultured Fibrobacterota bacterium | reverse complement strand
GAGGCTTTTCTATTTAAAAAACGCTTTTTGAAAGGAGTTTTTCATGTCTCAGGATGTCAGGACCTTTATGGAAAAAGTGATCGCCCGCAATCCGGGCGAGAAAGAGTTCCATCAGGCGGTCGAGGAAGTGGCCGTTTCCCTCATGCCGTTTATCGCGAAGAATCCGAAATACCAGAAAGCCAAGATCCTCGAACGGATCGTTGAGCCGGAGCGGGTCATCATGTTCCGCGTTCCCTGGATTGACGACAAAGGCGAAATCCAGATCAACCGGGGTTTCCGTATCCAGATGAACAGCGCCATCGGGCCTTACAAAGGCGGCCTGCGGTTCCATCCGTCCGTGTATCTCGGTATTCTCAAGTTCCTCGCCTTTGAACAGGTGTTCAAGAACTCGCTCACCACGCTTCCCATGGGCGGCGGCAAGGGCGGCGCAGACTTCGACCCCAAGGGGAAGTCGGACAACGAAGTAATGCATTTCTGCCAGTCGTTC
Source organism: uncultured Fibrobacterota bacterium (assembly GCA_903888815.1). Taxonomy (GTDB): domain Bacteria; phylum Fibrobacterota; class Chitinivibrionia; order Chitinivibrionales; family Chitinispirillaceae; genus BOG-1184. The sequence continues at coordinate 2,453 of CAISVC010000541.1, read as the reverse complement.
ATGACCGAACTCTGCCGCCATATCGGCGCCGATACCGATGTGCCGGCCGGCGACATCGGCGTGGGCGGCCGCGAAATCGGTTTCCTGTACGGCCAGTATAAACGGCTCCGCAACGAGTTCACCGGGGTTCTTACCGGTAAAGCACTCGCCTGGGGTGGTTCGCTCATCCGCCCCGAGGCGACGGGGTACGGCTGTGTCTACTTCTGCGAAGAGATGATGAAACAGCGGAGATCCTCGTTCGCGGGCAAGATCGTTGCCGTGTCGGGTTCCGGCAATGTCGCACAGTATTGTGTTGAAAAAGCGACCCGGCTCGGCGCCAAAGTCGTGACGCTCTCAGATTCGAACGGCTCGATTTACGACCCGAAAGGCATAACGGCGGAGAAGCTTGCCTTTGTCATGGAGCTTAAAAACGTCAAGCGCGGCCGCATCAAGGAGTATGCCGATAACTACGGCTGCACGTATATGGACGGCAAACGGCCCTGGAGCGTCAAGTGCGACATCGCCCTGCCGGGCGCCACCCAGAACGAAATCGACGCGCAGGACGCGGAAACGCTCATGAAAAACGGCTGTGTCTGCGTCGGCGAAGGCGCCAATATGCCGAGCACGCCCGAAGCGGTGGATGTGTTTCTGAAGGCAAGGATCTGCTACGGCCCGGGCAAGGCGGCCAACGCCGGAGGCGTGGCGACCAGCGGTCTCGAAATGAGCCAGAACAGCATGCGTATGAGCTGGAGCCGCGAAGAGGTCGACGCGAAACTTGCCGGAATCATGAAGGCGATTCACGAGCAGTGCGTGAAGTACGGCAGGGAGGGCGATTTCGTCAACTACGTCAACGGCGCCAATATCGGAGGTTTCGTCAAGGTGGCGGACGCCATGATCGATCAGGGTATTGTATAATTGTCAGATCGTTTCCGAAGATACAGGGGCGGGCCGTACAGGCCCGCCCTTTTTTATGCGGCAGGAATTAAAAACCGGCCGGCATTCCTGAGGCGGCCGCCGCCTTGGCGGCTTTCTTCGCCTTTATTTTTTCCCATTTTTCCGCGGCCGTAAGTTTCTTCTTGTTCTGCTTGCTTACTCCCTTATCCATGCTTTTTGACATTATGACCTCCATTGTTAGGGTTGTATGGCTGCCTGATTATTGGCGGTGGATAGCAAATAATTTATAGCGGAGCTGAGGAAAAGTCAAGTATTCCGGCCTGATTTGCAGAAACCGTCCGGTGACAGAGTTTTTTCCACTGATCGCGTGATAAAAATTATTTTTAAGTGCCTTTAAAAAATGTCCTGAAAAATACCGGACGCCATTCCGGCGGCCGGCGTGTATACTTTGACCCACCGGAGGCTGTACACCCTATGAATATTTCACGTGCAGGCGCGAAAGGCGACCTCTCAGCAGTCAAGAAATTCGTGGCAGAAGGAGCGAATGTAAACACCGCAGACGGCAGCGGCCGTACCCCGATTATTGAAGCGGCATGGGGCGGTCACGCCGATGTGGTCAAGTATCTTGCCGAAAAAGGGGCAGATGTCAATGCCGCAGATAACGCCGGGTATACGGCGCTGATGCGGGCCTGTGAGGAAGGGCACCTTCCGGTTATACATTATCTGATCGGCAAGGGCGCGCTTGTCAATGCCCGGGGAAAGGTGCGGGGAACAACGCCGCTCATGCTTGCCGCGGAACAGGGGCATATAAAAGTGCTCGAACTGCTTCTTTCGCACGGAGCGAAGATCAATGGCGCCGACCAGTTTGAGGAAACCGCCTGCGCGCGCGCTTACCATATGAGTCAGATAAAAGCCGCGCAATACCTTGAGTCAAAAGGCGGCAGGGGAAAACCGGAAAGAAGTTCCCTGTCCCACTATTCTTCGAGAGACCGCGAAGGGAAATCATCCACGAAGGCCGCTCTGCCGCAATGGAGCGCGGCTGCCAGCGAGTCGGGTATGGGTACGGAGGAAGAGGAGTCGGAGCCGGCTGCGCCCGAGAGCGAGGAAACGGTGGAGGAATAATCAGTTTCGGTGATTTTTTTCTGATTTTTTATGGTAGAGACAGGTCTCAGACCTGTCTCTACGTTTTTTATATAATGATTGAATCCGATGTAATCGCATGCCGCCGCCGGTTTTCCATGGCGCCCTGCGGTGAAGCGTTGGCATAGCAATAGATACACTGGTGGCCGCAGGTGTTGTAGCTCCCGATATCTTTGCCGGGAATACAGCCGCAGAAGGGACGCTGGCCTGTGTCTTTGGCCCCGTCATTCTTTTTTATAAAAAGCATCAACTTCTCATCACCAGGGAAGAGCCGGGCAATAAGCGCATCGTCGATACATTTTCCGTGTTCGATTCCGAACCGATTATAGTCGCTCTCTTCGGCGCAGGAGACCGCACGCAGCTTCCATTCCCGCGAGAGGCCGCGGATCCTTGTAAGCACCGCCGCTTTGCTCTCCTCATCCCATGTCCTGATTGTTGTC
>CAISVC010000540.1 GCA_903888815.1 uncultured Fibrobacterota bacterium | reverse complement strand
CGGGAACGGAGGCTGGACCGCCTCCCAGATCAGCCCTTCCGGCACCTGGGTGCGGAACGCCCTGCGCGCCATGTACGTGCCCCCGGCGGCGATATTTTCGCCCCGGCTCATCACTTCGGGCGGGCGCTTGCCGGCTGAGAACAACGGTTTGAACGGGAAAATATTTGACGTTTCAGGTCGCACGGTGCGTGAGTTGTCCGTAAACGAACAAAATGTACGTTGGAATGGAACCGACCTTCACGGCAATGCCCTGTCGAATGGGTTCTATATCGTTCAAACCCAGGGTAAAAAACAAGCAATGAATACGGGATACCTGCACGTTAAGTAAAAAATGGCGTATCATTACAGCGACAGACAGTTGCGATTGAAGTCTATATGAACAATAACAATGGGGTACGAAGGTCCGACCCCGCAAAAGAGGAGGAATCAAGATGCTGTCACTTAAAAAGAGAACGATATGGCAAAAGATAGCCGGCCGCCGCCGGATGTGCGGGTTTTTATTTCTACTGGTCTTCTCAGGGGCGTTGCAAGCCCAGAACGATACCTTCTACGTTGATCCGGACGCTGGCAACGACAGTAATAACGGAAAGAGCCCGGCACTGCCTTTCAAGACCTATTCGGCGCGGACCTTTGCGGCGGGCAATGTCATCCTGTTCAAGCGCGGCTGCGTCATCCGCGATATGCTCTACACCCGGAACGGGAGCACCGCCGGATACATCACCTACGGCGCCTACGGGACCGGTAACAAGCCGGTGTTCCTGGGGTCCGTCGCCCTCAACACCGCGAGCAACTGGACGCTGCAAAGCGGGAACGTGTGGCGGTATTCGGTCGCGTGTTCCACCGCCCCCTGCAACCTGATCTTTAATCAGGGGGCGTCCTGCGGAAATATGCGTTGGGCCATGGCCGATCTCGATCAACAGGGAGAATGGTATTGCGACTCTACTAGAAGGGTATATCTGTATTCAACCCAGAATCCCGCCTTGGCCTATTCGAGCATCGAGTGCGCGGTCTACGGCCAAAGAAAGATGGCTGGGGGCACCCAGTATATCCGCTTACAGGACCTCGTGTTCCGGAACGGCGGCGTGCACGGCTATCAGGACGTTAGCCCCCATCACATCATCATCCGCAACTGCGAGTTCCGGTTCATCGGCGGGGGGGTCTTTGACGCGATCACGAGAGTTCGTTTCGGCAACGGGATCGAGTGTTGGGACGGCTGCCACGACATCCTGGTTGAGGGCTGTATCTTCGACAACATCTACGATTCGGGCGTGACCCATCAGGGCAGCAACACGGTCACGAGTTACAATGTCTACTACCGGGACAACGTGTTCAGCAATTTCGGCATGGCGGCGTATGAATACCGCGGGCCGGCCGCCCGGGACGTGTTCTTCGAGAACAACACGTGCCTTTATGCGGGGGGAGGGTTCAGCCTCCAGGGGTTGACGCCGCCGCGGATGTCGGAGATTTATCCGCGGCCCATGGGCCACCATGTGTTCATCTGGCTCATCGACAGCTTGACCCAGACCGGCAAGGTGTATATCCGCAACAACATTTTTTACCAGGCATCCCTGGGCGCCGCGATTTACGCCATATATGATAAAACCACAGACATTTCCCCCCGGGTCATGTCCAACATCGTGATAGACCACAACTGCTACTACCAGCAGGCCCCGGCGGACACCCTGCTGATCCGCATGAACGGAAAATCATATTCCGTGGCGCAGTTTGCGCTTTACAAAAGCGAGTGCAGACACGACAGCTCTTCGTTCGTCGCGAACCCGGGTTTCGCCGATCTCGCGGGCGGCGATTTCCATCTTGTCTCGACGTCGCCCTGCATTGACACGGGTTTTTTCTCCAGCGACACCCTTTTGTACCGCGGGCGCCGCGTGTTTTCGGGAAAGAGCCCGGACCTGGGAGCGTTTGAATATATTTCCACCCCCGTGTCTTTGCCGCCGGGGAAACGTGTGGATGATGGTTTTAGTTTGTCGCGGGGAGTTACCTTGGCGGATGTCAACGGGGACGCCGTGCTCTCGTTCCTTCTGCCGTCCCGGGACAGGGTGTCGGTCTTTGTTTCCGACCTGAAAGGCCGGACGGTCTTCCAGCGTGCTCTGGCCGGTCCATTGGGCAGCAGAGTTGATTTGAACCTCGGCTCATTGCCGGAAGGGATGTATTCCGTGCGCGTGACAGGTCCGGGAAACCGGGTCCTGGCCATGCGGCGCATGATGGCGCTGCGGTAACTTTTCTGCTGCCTGCCGGCGCCTTCTCGCAGCTAATGCCATCATAAAACCGTTAATTTCGCCTTGTTTCGTATTAAATTAACGAT
>CAISVC010000539.1 GCA_903888815.1 uncultured Fibrobacterota bacterium | reverse complement strand
GTATGGAAAGCCAGCGGCATGGCCAATCGGATACCCGACGGCCTTGTCAGCTATCTCGATACCAGAGCAGAGATAATGCTGGGTTGTACAGGTGGAGGATGAAGATGAATTGCATTCCTCAGGTAAAAAACCTGACAGAAACAGAAGGCTATTTTGAAATAAAGGACAACGGTGCTACTATCGTTATTGCCGATGATGCCGAAGGCAGGATGTCCCATGCTGTTAAAAAGCTCAAAGCACAGATTTTCGATTCAACCGGGGTTGACGTTCCAGATTCTGAGGCCGAAGAGGCGGAGCATGGCGCCATACAGCTGAGTTTCCGCAGTGAATCGTCTGACGCGGAATCGTACAGGCTCTCCATCGGCAGGGATGGTATCAGCGTGGAAGGCTATGGCCCGGCAGGACTTTTCCGGGGTATTCAGACCTTGCGGCAGCTGATACGCATTCATGGGACAAGGCTGCCATGCCTTGAAATCAGTGACAGCCCGGATTTCACGCACCGGGGTTTTTATCATGACGTGACGCGCGGCAAGGTGCCGACCCTTGCGACCCTCAAACTGCTTGCCGACAAGCTGGCTTTCTATAAAGTCAATCATCTCCAGCTCTATGTGGAGCATTCGTTTGCCTTTCCGCGCATTCCGGAGCTCTGGAAGGGCAGGGACCCGCTCATTCCGGAAGAGATCAGGGAGCTCGACCGGTACTGCCGCGACCGGTTTATCGATCTCGTTCCATCGCTCGCCACGTTCGGCCATCTGTACGAATTGCTGCGGCTCAAACGGTTCGAACACCTGAACGAACTTGACATAAAGGCCTCGAAGCTGCCGCACAGTCTGTGGGACCGCATGGCCCATTACACCATTGATGTAAGCCAGGAAGAGAGTTATTCGCTTATAAAGAGCATGATCGACGATTTTATACCGCTCTTCAGTTCGCGGTATTGCAATATCTGCTGCGACGAGACCTTTGATCTTGGCAAAGGAAAAAACCGGCGGCGCGCCGAAGCGGCAGGGAATGGACGCCTGTATATTGATTTTGTCAAGATGATCATGAAAGCGGTGCGCAGCCACCGAAAAACGCCGATGATGTGGGGTGACGTACTATTGCATTATCCCGAACTCCTCGGTGAACTTCCGCCCGACACGGTGTTCCTCAACTGGAATTACGGCGCGGATGCAACGGAGGATGCTTCCAGGACCTTTGCATCGAACGGCGTGAAACAATTCGTGTGCCCGGGTGTGCAGGGATGGAGCAGGTTCGCTAATGAAATCAATGTTGCATCGGAAAATATCCGGAAAATGGTGCGCTACGGCAGGAAGAACGGAGCGACGGGCGTTCTCACAACGGACTGGGGTGATTGCGGCCATGTCAATTTCCTGGCAAACTCTTATCATGGCATGGCGCTCGGCGCAGCGTTGTCGTGGAACGTTTCCTCGTATCCTGACGACGAGCAATTCGATTCAGCAGTATCGGCGGTAGAGTGGGGCGACCGGACCGGCGCTGTGGCCCGTCTTCTGCGTGAACTCGGAAGTCTCTGCTTTTACCATTTCGGCAACATGTATGCGTGGGTCAATGGCATCAAGGGGACATGGGACAGGGAGCAGGAGGTTCAGAGTACCGATCATGCGGCGATAGCGCGATCGCACAGCCGCGCGGCACAAATTTTAGAAGCATTCATTGCCCTGAAGAAACCCGGGGTCTTTGGCGGCGACTTGCAGGACCTCGGCGAATTCATATGCAGCGCAAAGGC
>CAISVC010000538.1 GCA_903888815.1 uncultured Fibrobacterota bacterium | reverse complement strand
GCACTGTTCGGCAATGATCCCAACTGGGGCAGGATCGCCTGCGCAGTCGGGTATTCGGGCGCCGCGTTTTCGCGGGATAAAATGACGATCCTTCTCTGCGGGGTGCCGGTGTTTAAAAACCTGCAGCCGGTTCCGTTCAATGAGAAAAAGCTGTCAAGGCTCCTCAGGGAGAAGATGGTCACGATCGACATCAATCTCGGGTGCGGCGAAAAATCCGCAGTCGCGCACACCTGCGATTTCAGTTATGACTATGTGAAGATTAATGCTGAGTATCATACTTAATGCTTAAATATTTTTATGAGCTAAAGGCTTTCGATTGGGTAGGGGGTGCCTGCCTGCCGAAGCCTCGGCGCAGGCAGGGGCACCGTTGTTGCAGATTTTGAGCTTCTGTTACACCCACCCTCGAGTTCCTGTGGAATAGAAATCAAAATCAGGAACAGAGGCAAATCCGCGCCGTGCCTTCCTGGAAGAGACTTTTGGCGGCCTTGAGCGAGGGGAGGTTTTGGTTCGCGCGGAAGCGTGCAGGCTTGCAGGATGCTCAAAGCCAGAGAGCGCTCTTATTAATTAACGGTCCCCCTAGCGAAAGGGGAATTCCGCTTCAAAAGCTCTGAAAGGAAGGGTACGGCGCGGAATAAATAGCCCCGTACAACCGTCACCCCGAATGAAGCTTTTAGCAAAATATTTTAAGAAAGGATTTTTTATAATGAAGAAAATGTTGCTAGTCATCTCCATGGCCGGTATGCTTATTCTTTGCTCATGTTCGTATCTCGGATTTATCGCCGAGCGGCTCAACATATTCTTTGTCAATTTTTCCTTCAACGGTCTCGGCGTCGGGATCGTGACGCCGCCCGGGCTTATCAGCACCAGGCTTTCGGACTACGGCATTGCGGTGAACTGCACGGTGAGCGCGAAGAACGACAATACCAGCCGCGCCGTGTTCGACGGCGCGAATTTCATGCTGCGGGTCAACGATACGGCAAGAAGAGCCAACGGGGTGTCGAGTTTTATCCCGTCGTTCAGCGTTGAAGCCTCTTCGCAGACAAGCTTTACGATCCCGTTTAAAATCATGCTTGATAATCCGCTCTTTTCAAAGGCCGTGTTTCAGAAAGTAGTATACGGCGACCGGATCCCGTACCGGGTCAGCGCAGATCTGTTTTTCAAACTTATCGCGCCTTCGCTTGACGGAAGCGGAAAGACCCAGCCGCTCGGCACCAAAAGCATGTCCGTTGATCTGGTCAGGGACGCGGTCGATACCCGCCCCGACCTCGGCTCAATGGGCGGCAAGGCGTTCATGAGCGCGCTCAATCTGCTTTTAAAACGCTGATCCGCGCCTTGCATTTTGTCACGGATATTTTTATTTTTAACCCGCGCAGACCTGCGGCATCATGCACCATTAGCTCAGTTGGTAGAGCAACTGACTCTTAATCAGTAGGTCGAAGGTTCGACTCCTTCATGGTGTATACATAAAAAGCCCCGGAAACCCGTGAGATTATGCGGGTTCCGGGGCCTCTTATTCTCACCCTGTTTCCGGCAAATACCACGGAAAACCCCAAGGTAACGAAATGTTGCGGCACCAGGTATTGACTTTTTCTCCGAAATGGAGTAAATTATACTACGGTGTATGAAATCAGGATTAAAAAAACCGTTTTAAAGGACCTGCCGGCGGCACGAAAAAGGAACCATTACCATCGAGGTATACTTATGTCGGCGGCCGTGAAAACGCACCCTATCAGCATCAGTTTCAAGCCGCGAACGCCCGCACGGGTTATTCACGCGGTCAAAAGACAGTTTTCAAATTACATCCTTGATGAGGAAGAATCCGTTGATTGGTTTGAGACTGATCTTCACAAGGAGATTGCCGCCCGGATGACCCCGGCGAAAACGCTCCGCACCTTGCGCGAAATGTGCGGATGGACTTTGGCCGAAACCGGGGAAAAAATCGGAGCATCCCCCTATCGGGTAAGTGATTACGAGACCGGCCAGCGCGCGATCAGCAAGGAAATGGCGAAAAAGCTGGCAGAGGTGTTCAAAACGTCCCCTGCGGTTTTTATCTGACCCGCCTTCGTCTGCGTGAACCAGGTTACGGCGAGAAAGGGTTGTACGGCATCCGCGTCGGTGATTATAGAATCGTTTACGGCGTCGAAGACAGAATCATCACCATTTCTTTATTGCAGTACAAAGGGGACTATGGCTCGTATTTCTGCAGATACCAATCGTTTTATTTCTGAAGAGAGTTCTCTGGCGCTATATTTTAAAGAGATAGGTAAAAACAAACCATTATCTCTTGGAGAAGAAGCGGAGCTTGCGATAAGGATTCGTAACGGCGAACGAAAAGCGCTGGAAAAACTGGTGAAGGCGAACCTCCGGTTCGTCGTCAGCGTCAGCCGCAATTATCAAAATCAGGGATTACCGTTAAGCGACCTTATTAACGAAGGGAATCTGGGGCTCATCAGGGCGGCAAAACGTTTTGACGAGAAGAAGAATTTCAAGTTTATCTCATACGCGGTGTGGTGGATCCGGCAGGCTATCCTGCAGTCTTTGGCCGAGCAATCACGTATTGTCAGGCTGCCGCTTAACCGTGTCGGCACCATTCACAAGATAGCGAAGATGCAGGTCAAGCTGGAGCAGAAATATCGAAGAACTCCCAATGTTGAAGAGATAGCCCGCGAACTCTGCTTGGACGAAAGCGAAGTCCGCGAGACGTTAAAAATAGGCAACACGCACATATCGCTCGATGCGCCGCTGCAGCAGGGTATGGATTCCAAGCTGATCGACGTTCTGCATGATGATAACCAGGAACGGCCTGATGACGGCGCCATGGACATATCGCTCCAGGAGGAGATTGAAAAGACGCTCGATACGCTTTCTGAGCGGGAAAAAGAGGTGGTCAAGCTTTACTTCGGCATCGGCAAGGAAACGGCGCATACGCTTGAGGAGATCGGGCTGCATTTCAACGTTTGCCGCGAACGTGTACGGCAAATCAAGGGAATAGCGCTCAGACGGCTCAAACACCATTCGCGCAGCAAGAGATTAAGAAAATTAAATTAATATACAGCATATTGCCGCGTTATGTATATAATTAACATTGCCACGAAAGATGGCAGATGTGTGTTTGATGATGATGGAGCAAGAGGCCGGGGGTGATGTCCCGGCCTCGTTTTTTTATAGGCGGAATTAAGGGGTGTTTAATTCAAATCTCTTGGTTACACCGCGTTTTATATGTCACTTATACTTCCGGCTTTTGTTATTAGGGCTGTTTCGTTGTTCGTGTACATTGGAATATGTAGGGTTTCACAGATATCGGTGAAAACAGAGTTTTCTCCGCCGTTTTTCTCCAGAAACAATCACGTCCCTTCATTACGCCAGATTATTTCCTTGCACCGCAGGAGAAGCCGGGAAATGGTGGTTCGGTTGGTAAGCGACCCTATCAAAACCGAAAAAACGAAATTTTTTATGCCGACCAGCAATGCCTGCTCCACGATATTTTTCAGGGCATTCTCATCGGATTCCATTACCATATCCGATACCAGCCGGATTATCAGAAAGTTATTATGATGCTTGGTTTCGATGCTCATACCGCCCCGTAAGGGAACCCCTCTCATCAGGAAAAATTCTGTCTCCAAATGGATTCATTGTAATGATACCCCCGTGGACAAAACATGTCAACCTTAAATATTTATTGCCTGGCGGGAATGCGGATCGCATGCGGAATAGATGCACCACACAAGGGAAAATGTACAGAAACGGGTGGTACTGAAATCAAATTAAAAGATATTATTAACATTGTCAATTTTTCAGTCCGCAGATTTGCGGAGTTATTTTCCTTCCATGCCATGCCCCCCTCCTATGGAAAAGTTCCATCCGTTGTGTAATACCTTCTGAAATAAGGGGATGCCTGCCTAAAGGCAGACTTGAATATTTAAGCTTTTTTTGGTACCTGCCGACAAACCGATCTGCCCGATTGATACTTCCCGGATTATTTGACAAAGCAAAAGGAGAATATAATTTTACTCAAAAGGGGTTTTCCTACAGGCTGCGTTAGAGATGAATATGATAAACAAAATAATAATATTTCTGTTTGTATTATTCGGATATTGCTATTCTAACCCAGTCATTTCAAGGTTACAAATAGAATATGGAACAAACATTTTTACGAATTCCATTCAGACTGCAGCATTTTTCCCAGTCAACCAACATTTTGACATTACCATTGGGTATCAGCTTGGTTTCTTTAATCATCGAGCAGATTCTTCGTATGATCAATTATTAGGAATTAATGTGTATATTGAGAAATTAAGAATTAACCTTATTTCAAATCTGTTTGATATTTCAATAGGATACAATCGAAACGGAAAATCATTAAAGAGTTTTTTTACATGGTTTGGAATTGGCGCTTCATACTACATTGCGAGAGTAGCAGAGGACAATGTTTATTATGGGGAAAAATATTCCGGGTCAAAGCTTTGGTGTGGATTTGGTATAAATACCAAAATTGAAATATTTAAAATGACTATATCCAAGCAACTTAACATGGGAATAAATATCAAAGGACACTACACAGCGCTGCCACTCCCTCAAGATATAGAATTACATAACAGCATTTGGGGCAACCAAACATTT
>CAISVC010000537.1 GCA_903888815.1 uncultured Fibrobacterota bacterium | reverse complement strand
TCTCTGTCGCTTTTTACCAGTATGTTATTTATTAAAAATATGAACGGTCCTATCCGCAAAGCCGACTTTTATCAGGGAACCTTTGGAAAGCGATAACCGCCCGGCTTCACTTCTCCCAACATGCATAACAATGGGGAGCGGAGCATTCAGCGCCACTTTCACTATCGGCCCATCATTGCGTATCTCAGCTATTCGGCCCCTCATCGTATTTATTTCGTTGTCGTTCTCGGAAAGAATGCTTATCTCCCACGGCCGGATATAAAACAGCACCTCACCTTCTGCCGCAGGACCAGTAATCATAAAGCCGTTGCAGTCGATTTTCCCGGCGCCGTAGGCCCTGCCGGAAAATACGTTTTCAAGCCGCAGAATCTTGGCGGCCGCAAGCGATGCAGGTTTTTCAGAAATTTCATCGATCGTTCCGGTTTGAACGATCCTGCCTTCATGCATGATGCCGATCCGGTCAGCCACAAGCTTTGCTTCGGTCGAAGAGTGACAGATGTGAATGACGGAAAGGTTCATATCGGCATGGAGCTTCCGGAGTTCCCTGCATACCCCTTCCCGCGTGTATTCGTCAAGGGCGCTTACGGGTTCGTCGAGGCAGAGCGCTTCCGGTTTGCTCGCAAGCGCCCGCGCAAGCAGAACCCGTTGTTTTTCTCCTCCGGAAAGACCGCGTATTGATCTGCCTAACAGGTGATCGATGCCTAAAAGCGACGCCAGCCGGCGCGCTTCGCTTTTCCGCACTTCTTTCAATGCACCCGCGACGCGCAAAGAAAATGAAATATTATTCTCGACATTCATGTTTTCAAAAAGCGCGCCGTCCTGAGGAACATAGCCGATTCTTCTTTCGCGCGGCTCGGCAAAGGTTATAGCTCTTCCGTTAATGGACGCGCTCCCCGCTGTGATCGTTCTCAATCCACAAAGACTTTCGAGGAACAGCGTTTTGCCGGAACCGGTCATGCCGAGAAGGACAAAATATTCGCCATCCCGTACGTCGAGGGAGACATCGAGAGAAAAAGCGCCTATCCGGTACCGCAGATTTTTCACGTCGATCACGAGGAACCCCTGACGCCGAACACATTGCTCCTGCTGAACATCCTCAGCAGCAGCAGGATGACAAACGCTTCGATGATCATGACCAGTGAAATTACCAGCGCGGCCTCAATTCTGCCGATCGAAAATTCGAGATAAATTGCGGTCGGCATCACTTCGGTCTTTCCGCGAACCGAACCGGCGACGATCGCGACCGCGCCGAAAATCTCGAAAGCCCGCGACCAGGCAAGTACCGCCGCCGCAAGAATGCCGTGCTTTGCAAGGGGAAGCGAAATCCGCCAGAAGGCGCCTGCCCGCGTGCACCCGAGCGTCATGGCGACTTTTTCGGTCCGCGGGTCGATGCCGTCGAAAGTCGCCTTGAGCGCCCGCAGCGCGAATGACGCCGAACAGAAAAACTGCGCGAACACGATGCCCGGCTTGTTATAAATGAAGATATTGCCCAGGAATACTATTGCGGCGCCGGCCTGCCGCACAAGCCATGAATCCGATGCGTTAAGTTCGTTTCCCCACCGGAAAAACACCAGCAGGCTTACCCCTATGACCAGAACCGGCATCACGATAAGAAAATCGACGATGACATCGAAGATGATGATGCCTTTGAACGGAAACCTGCTCAAGGCATACGCCGCAGGCACGGCCACCAGAATGGAGAGAATCGCGGTTATGACCGAAGTGATCAGGCTCAGCGTGAATGCGGAGTGGAAATCGGGCGACGAAAGAACCTCACGCAGCGGCGCCGACTTTACATACACGATATCAGCCAGAAGAAAAAGCAGTATCGCCCCGGTAAAAGCGAACAAGACCGAGGTCGTGAAAATCCTGAAAAAAGGCAGCTTCAGCCGAACCATTGTCCCTCGTAGGCCTTTCATTTTTTTACGACGTCGTACCCCGCGTCTTGCAGAATCTTTTTACCCTCTTCGGAAACGAGAAAATTCAAGAACGCTTCCGCGGCGGACCGGTTCTGACACGAGGCAAGAATAACGCCATCAACGGTCGAAACGATATTTTTTAACTGCTCGAACGGAATCGTTTCCGCAACATCGGAATAATCTTTTGCAATTGAATTCCATACGACAGCGGCAGTAATGGTCCCGAGCTTGATTGCCGCTCCGAGTTCATTCACCGTCGGCGTGCTGAGCACCACGTTCTTATTCCAGCGGTTCCGGTCAATGTTGTTCAACGCAAGGAGCTTTATGGTCTGCTTGCCGACGGCTGCGCTTTTTTCATCACCCTGGCCGATTTTAACGCCTTTTTTCAGAAAATCATTGAGCGTTTTTATCCCCAAAGGATTCCCCTTGGGAACCATGATGACCGGGGTGAGATAGCAGATGACTTTTCTGGTTGTGGAATCGGCAAGCCCCTCCTTTTCCGCCATTGCACCATATTCGGCGTCCCCGGGAATGTATATATCGCCCTTGCGGGTCAGTTTGATCTGACCTAAAAGCCTGTTCGATCCGTCGAAATTGAGTTCCACGGTAATGCCGCTCTTTTTCTCAAACGACTTTGCGCACGCATCAATCGCTTTTCGCATTCCCGCCGCGCAGTGAATAAAGAGGCTTCCACGCGGAACGGCCATGTCGGTTGTTTTGTCAATTATTTGCGGCTCTGTCTGGGTAAAGCCGAATTTTTTCCATATTTCAGAAGCCTCTTTTCCCGCGGTAAACTCCGCGAACTTTATCGCAGCCTGGTTGTTTTTAGAGGTAGTAAGAACAGCCATGGTCACGCGGACAAAACCCATGTCCATGCTTCCAAAAGTGGCCGAAGAAATCGCGTCCACGCCCTTGAGCAGTTGATACTGCGGATCGATCGAAATCGTGTCCAGTTTATCAATTCTCAGACGGGCAACCGCATTCCAGACGATCGAGGCGTCGGCAGTCCCCATGATGACCGCATTTGCTGCTTCGCCGCCTCCGCGGGTCTCGGAAACGACATTTTTATACAGGGCATCCTTTATTCCCGCTTTTTCAGCCATCTTCGGAAGCAGGTGTCCCAGCATGGAGTATTCCGGATGCGTTACGATCAACTTCAGTCCCGGCCGTCCTAGATCGGTAAATCCCTTGATTTTTTTCGGATTTCCTTTGGCAACGACCATTACCGGGGTAATGCCTGCCACTACCCAGGCTTTCTCGAGAAATCCCTTACGGGATAAAGCGCCGAGAAAAGGATCATGCGAAACGTAAAGGTCGCCTTTATTTGTCTGCTCGATTTTGATCAGCAGCTGCCCGCTCTCCGCATAATCAATCAGAATTTCACGGCCGGTTTTTTGGGTATACATTTTCGCGATCTCCTCGACCGCGGGCCGCATGGTACCGCCGACGTAGCAGAGCAGCGGTTCGGAAGCCGCGTCCGGGATGGTCTTGACAGAAGCGATAACAACAATCGGCATGATCAGTCCGAACGCCGGTAGAAAACGCATAGAGAGCCTTTCGTTAATGGATTAAAACCTCTGGTTGAGTTGGTATTCCCATTCAGTCTGCCGTTTTCCCGTGTTCCATTCGAACGGTCCTGTCGGCTGCACCGGCGGCGCGTTCGTCGTGAGTGACGAGCACGACGCTGCCGCCCGAACTGGTGAACTCCCTGAGACACCCCAATACGATCCGCGCATTCCCCTCGTCAAGATTCCCGGTCGGCTCATCGGCCAGAATCAATTCGGGCCTGTTCAACATCGCGCGGGCCAGCGCGGCACGCTGCCGCTCACCGGCAGAGAGCTCGGAAGGCAGATGGCGCCCGCGTTCGCTCAAGGCAAAACGCTGCAGCAGTTCATCGGCCCGTCTCCCCTGCTCTTGTGCGAAAATCGACAGCGCCGGCGAAAGAATGTTTTCCCTTATTGTCAAATACGGAATCAGGTAATACTCCTGAAAGACAAAGCCGACGCTCCGGGCGCGGACCAGCGCACGCTGTTCCGCGTTCAGAGAGTAGAGGTCTTTACCGTTGATCCGTATGTTCCCCGCATCGGGCCGCAGAAGCCCTCCAGCCACAAGCAAAAGCGTTGATTTGCCGCATCCCGAAGGGCCGCGCACCGCCGCGAATGTTCCCTTTTCAATGGCAAGGGAAACGCCGTCGAGCGCGGCTATCTGCCTGCCGTTTTTGCTGAACCTCTTTGATACGCCGGAAATCTCCAGCACGTTCATATCATTCCTTCCGCAAGGCGGCCGCCGGATCCTGATTGACTGCAGCAATTGAGGGCAGCCAGCAGGCTAAAGCCGACAGCATTGGAGTGCCTAGTACTATTAAAAAAAGTACGACAGGATCGACGAACGCCTTCGCTGAGCCGTTGCCAAACACGTGTAGGCCCTGCGCTATTCCCGCTATCATTCCAGCGCCTATGCCGGTACACGCGCCGGCCAGCCCGATAAAAAACGCCCTCATGAGAAAGATCGTGACGACGGTTGCTGACCGATATCCCAAGGCGCGGAAAATACCTATTTCGGCACGCCGATCCCACACATTGGCAAAAGCAAGAAGGCAGACCCACAGAGAACAGGCGATCAGGATGACGGGCAGCAGGACCGAATAGAACCTCTCCTTTTCGGCGCGCAGGCGGATGCGATTCTGCTTTTCGTTGTCGACCGACTGCCGCGCGAACGCCGCTGCCCTGGCGCGTGATTCGGCACGGGTAAGCGCTTTGGACGAAAATTCGATGATTTGCGTCCCCGGCAGAACACGGCTGATCTCCTGCCTGACCAGGGCAACATTCGCCATCGCGCAATTGCACTCAAGCGCCATAATGCCGTTGATCAATCCCTTTTTGTTGAACATCTCCTGCGCTTCGCGAAGGTTGATCCATGCCGTGATATCGTCTTTTGTTCCCCGTTCATCGTAACAGCGCATCACCGTAAATTGGCGGCCGAGCAATTGCACCCTGCCGCCGACCGGAAATCGAAGGCCCGCGCACAGCTCACTGCCCAGAATGATCTTTCCCGGCGGCACAGGCTCGGCGATAGGCTTCTTCGCGTCGGCATGGAGCAGCGGAACCTCTCCCCTGGTCCCCACGAGGATGATAGTGCGCCGCGTTTCGGTCCACTTGACTTTCCGCTGAAGCATAGGCAGCAGGTGCTGAATGGTGATTATCCCGGAATGTGCAAGCGTGTCAACATACCACTCGGGCATGCACTGTGACGCATAGTCCTCAGCGTAAAGCTCTTCGAGATGCTGCCTGACAGGAAGGATAAGAATATTAAAGCCCATTTTCGTGCCGATGATCCGATACTCCTCCTGCAGGGAATCCGCCAGATTTTTCGCTTCACGTTCTTTGCCTGCGATGATACGTTCTGTTTCAACGTCAAACAGGCGCAGGAAACCGACCGCACACACGAGGCATCCGGTTGCCAGGGCAACGGAAAACAGCGAAAGAAAGAAATTGAGCCTGCGATGGAGCAGCTCTTTTAATGCAAAATACCCAATCGTTATGACAATGTATTTTTGCATGTTTTAGTTGCAGCTACGGAGGTCCCTATGAAGGGAATGATTCACATTACTATGTTTTATGTCTGCGATAGCTAATTATTATAGTGCCGGTAACGGCAATTACGCAAAGGACAACAGCAAAAATAAGAACAGAAAATAATAGAACCCGAGAACGTAAAGAAAATGCATGCATGTGAGCTTCGGGTTTTTGCGACTCATTTTCGGATTCCGCATGAAAAATAATCGCCCTATTATTTCTTTCAGAATTTTCACGGCCGGATGAATACGATCCGGTCCGTTCACTCGTGGTGAATGTCGCCAGCGACTCACGGGCAGGATTCCAACCAAGAATCTCGCGGAGAACGTTTTTATGTACGGAAACCGATTCGCTGAAACTGCTCAGCCCCGGCAGTGATTGCAGCGAGTCATCCGGAACATTGATCCTGACAAAACGGTTATACCATGGTGCGACTATAAAAAGATCAAAGCCGGGATTCTGACCCTTAACGGTGCAGGCACAAGGACCGGCAAGGAACCGGCATATTCTTCCAATCGTATTTTCCTGAATATCCTTGCCGGCAAGCGCGGTTAGAACGCGGCCTCGGCCAAAGATCGGAAAAGCAACCGGTTCGCAAACCGTATCCAATGCGGGATCGGTATGAACCAGCATTTCGACCAGCACCTTTTCTGCCGGGTCGTCGCGCGACACCTTGATAAGGGAAAACTTCGGATGCAACGAGGTCAATTTCCCGCCGGCATTTTTTACATAGGATTTATCCAGCGTGAGTTCATTATGCATTTTTTTCAGCGCTGCAGATAAAACCTCACCTGCAACCCTCTCCCTCTTTTCATTTGGGCTGATCCACGAAGCGATTGCATTCCGAAGCGATGTTATTTTCGAAAACAAAGTATTTGTATGAGCAGGAGCATCCGAAGATTTATCACTTTTACCGGAAAGAAGGAGCCACACGATTGCATCACCCTGCAAAATGCGCATGCAGATCTCACGCCTCACCGGAGAAGACAGGATCTGATCCAGACTGCTCCTGGTAAGCGGTCCTGTCCAGAAGGGCGCTAATGAATCGGATAGGCGCGGATAGCAGAGCACAAGAGCGGGCAGGGTTCCGGGTTTAACGGATGTCCATAGCCGCTGCAGCTCGGGACTCAAAGAGCCGGTGCTGCCGTCTGTAATTACATTTAAGGTAGAATAGCCGCCGCTG
>CAISVC010000536.1 GCA_903888815.1 uncultured Fibrobacterota bacterium | reverse complement strand
GCGCTCCCTCTGAACGGTTAGGAGAAATCTTTTCTTGATCGATCATATCGATTCATATAAATTCGCTCGTATTGATCCAACAAAAAATAGTGAGGGTGAAAAATGAATCTGAACTTAAAAGCTGATTGTACGATTGTACGTATTTTGACACTCATGCTGATATTGACAGCCGTCCCGGCGTTAATTGCGCAGTCAGGTAAGAAGGAAGATAAACTAAAAGAAATTGCGAAGGTGATCGACCAGGGGCAGTTCGAAGCGAATTGGGAATCGCTCGAGAATAACTTTAAAGTTCCGGAATGGTACCTCGATGCCAAATTCGGGATTTTTATACATTGGGGAGTGTATTCCGTTCCAGCGTTCGGCAGCGAATGGTATCCGCGAAATATGTACAAGGCGGATACTCCAGAATTCAAACATCATGTCGAAACTTATGGGGAGCAATCGAAGTTTGGTTACAAGGATTTCATCCCGATGTTTAAAGCGGAAAAATTTAACGCGGCATACTGGGCCAAGGTGTTTAAGGATGCAGGCGCAAAATTCGTCGTGCCTGTCGCTGAGCACCATGACGGCTTTCCTATGTATGATTGCAGCTATACAGAATGGTCTGCGGCCAGGATGGGACCCAGTCGCGATATCGTGGGGGAACTGGCAAAAGCAATCCGCAAGGAAGGATTGATCCTCGGCGCTTCTTCACATCGGGCGGAACACTGGTGGTTCTTCGACCAGGGGAAATTATTTGACTCCGATGTCCGTGACCCCAAATTCGCGGGTCTATACGGCCCGGCACAAAATCAGAAGAATGCCGAAAAACTAATCGCGCCGCCCGACCAGGCCTTTCTTGATGACTGGCTTTTAAGATCATGCGAAATCGTCGATAAGTATCAACCTCAGCTAATCTGGTTTGACTGGTGGATCGAACAACCTGTTTTTAAACCGTATCTGCAGAAATTCGCTGCCTATTATTACAACCGCGGAGCGCAGTGGCAAGAGGGCGTCGCCATAAACTATAAGGACAAGGCATTCCCGGTCAAAGCTGCTGTTTATGACATAGAACGGGGTCAACTCGCCGGGATAAACCCGAACTACTGGCAAACCGATACATCGATATCAAAAAACTCCTGGGGGTATATAAAGAATCAGGACTACAAGACGGCGGACTCCATCGTGGATGACCTCGTGGATATTGTCAGCAAAAATGGCGCGTTATTGTTGAACATCGGTCCCAAGCCGGATGGAACTATCCCCGAGCCGGAAGAGAAAATCCTCCACGAAATTGGCCGCTGGCTGAAGATTAACGGCGAGGCCGTTTATGGAACCAGACCCTGGCAGGTATATGGCGAGGGCTCCACTAGGGTCGTAGAGGGATCATTCAGCGATACAAAGCGGAGCAGTTTTACCGGTGAGGATATCCGTTTCACAACGAATGCTTCCTCGTTATATGCGATCGCACTGGCGTGGCCGGAAAACGGAAAGATAATAGTGAAATCTTTAGCGAAGCCGGCCGGCGGGAAACAAGGCGCCATCAAGAGTGTGAGCCTCCTTGGACATAGGGGAAAAGTCGAATGGGAACATTCGGCGGCCGGCCTTGTGGTCACTTTGCCTGCGAAAAAACCGTGTGACTTTGCATTCGTTCTGAAGATTATCGGGACAGACTTGACGGCAATTAAATAGCTGAGCATCTGTTAGGATTGTTGCTTACACGCAATTGATCATCCGTGCATCTCCAGCTCGGAGAGCCGGCAGATATAAGTCGGGGGTATGCGCGAAGCGCGCCACCCCCGGAAGGCGTTGAATAATTAGACCCATTCTGAATGGGTTCGAGAATTTCACAACATAAAAATTGCTCTGACACCTCTTCAGGGTTCGGATCGTTTCCAATTCGG
>CAISVC010000535.1 GCA_903888815.1 uncultured Fibrobacterota bacterium | reverse complement strand
TGGTGGGCGTGGCAACGTATCACCTGAAGGTCGAGACTTCGGGGAGTACCATCATTGTTTATTTCAACAATGGAACATTGCCGGTGATTAATTATACAGATGCAAATCCCATCCTGAGCGGCCGGTTCGGCCTGAATGTCTTCAACGGCACCGCCGTTTTTCAGGATGTCTATGTTAATGGCAGACCGGTAAAATCCATGGCCGCTGAGGCAGGAAAGCCTCTCCGGTTCGCACTTGATGTCATCACAGCGGCCCCGGTGCGCATACGCTATTCGGTGCCGCCGTACGGCGTATCGCCGGTCATCAGTCTGGAAATTTTTGACATGCACGGCCGGCTGGTGCGGACGCTCGTGAATCGCCGCGTATCCTCCGGGTTGTATACGGTGAATTTTGACGGAAGGGGTGCGACAGGAAAATATTTCTGCCGGCTCCAGGCCCGCTCAGGGCGGAATGCAGCTTTACTGTTTGAGAAAGTCGAAGCATTTGCCTGTATTCCACACAAGGCGGCGAAATAATACGGCACGAGCCTTGCGCCGCAAAATAGTTTTTGAATAATCCCGGGTAAGGAGCTCCGTATGTCGCTGAAGCAAAACTTTCGTGCGGACGATAGCTTCGGTGCTTTGTCTGTCCTGGCGTTGCTCCTGTTTTTTCCGGTATTTGCCTTTGGCGCCACCTTTACCAACCCGATCGGCGATGGTGCGGACCCCTGGGTGATTTACTGGAATGGCTATTACTATTGGAGCAGCTCTAACGGCAGCGCCTGCTGGGTAAGCAAAGCCCAGAAACTGCAGGACATCGCCCGGGTCACCAAGATCAATGTCTGGACACCCCCTCAGAGCACCTCATATTCACGGGAACTATGGGCGCCCGAGCTCCATTACGTGCAAGGGAAATGGTACATCTACGTTGCGGCCGACAATGGACAAAACGAGAACCACCGGATGTATGTTCTCGAGGGAACGACCCAGAATCCCCAGGATACTTTTGTGTTCAAAGCCAAGCTCAACGCCGTCACCGACCGATGGGCCATCGACGGCACGATGTTCGAGAGAAACGACGGAAAAATGTATTTCATATGGTCGGGATGGGACAGCACGGTAAACATACGGCAGAATCTCTATATCGCTGAAATGAGCAATCCCTGGACTATTTCCGGGGAACGCGTTTTGATCTCCTCGCCGGAATACCCGTGGGAACAGCTGGGCGGAACCCCGTCTATCAACGAAGGACCGGAGGTCCTCGAACACAACGGCGACATTTTTATCATCTATTCGGCCAGCGGGAGCTGGTGCGACGACTATTGCCTTGGTCAGTTGAAGTTTACCGGAGGAACTATCCTGGACAAAAATTCCTGGACAAAAAAAAGTACGGCGGTTTTTTCGAAAACGGCCACGGTGTTCGGCCCCGGACACTGCTCTTTTGTCAAATCTCCCGACGGCACGGAGGACTGGATCGTCTACCATGCGGCAAAATACAGCGGCGCCGGATGGAACCGGAACATCAGGATCCAGCGGTTTACCTGGAACTCCGATGGTACGCCTTTTTTCGGCACACCGGTCACTGAAGGCATTGCCCTTGAAGAACCGTCAAACATCATAAGCGGCATCGTCCGCTCATCTCCGGTGAAACACCGTGCGGACGTCCGGCAGAACAGCGTTTCCAGTATCTATTATACCCTCCAGGGGCGCATTATCTCACCTGCCGGCTCGCAAAACACCGGGGCCGGCATGCATATCACTGCCGGCAACAGGTACCCGGTCATCCGATTGCATAAATAAGGGTCGACGATGCGCAGGCCGCTCTTGTGGGCGGACACCCTGGCCCACCGTCCCCTACCGCATCTCCCGCAGCGCTGCAACGAGCCGCTCGTTTTCCTCAGGAAGCCGTACCGCCATACGCAGATAATTCTTACCGTTCCCAAATTTATCGGTCACGTCCTTAACATAGATGGAGTGCTATACCGCCTTCCTTAATTGTATTTGGAAGAGGAGTATCTTTTGGGCTGATTTAAACCTCGTCCTATGGAAAAATTCCATCCGTCTTAAGGGATGCCG
>CAISVC010000534.1 GCA_903888815.1 uncultured Fibrobacterota bacterium | reverse complement strand
GTATGCTCTGATTGCGGAGCATTGACCAGTATCTATAATGACAAGCATTATACCACAGGGGCGCTCCAGACCGCCGCACTCTGCCTTAACGCAGGTCTTGACTGGGAAGCATGCTGCACCTGCGGCAGTTACTGGTATCAGCAGTATCTTGCCCAGGCCATAACGCAGGGACTCACAACGACAGCGGCGCTTGATTCCGCAGTCAAGCGGGGATTGATCGCGCGGTTCAAACTCGGACTGCTGGACGGGACCCCGCAATGCCCGTATAATTCTATTCCTGCCTCAAAGCGCGGCGCTCCTGAGAATGTGGCGCAGGCACGCCAGGTTGTCAGGGAATCCATCGTGCTGCTTAAAAACGCGGGCGTCAATGGCGCGCCGCTTCTGCCGATCAACAAAACTACCGTCAGATCGATAGCAGTGGTTGGCCCGGATGCAGGCCGTGTGCGTTTGGACGATTACGCCTGCAGCACTCCCGCGAATCCACTGGTGGTGCCCGTCGATGGACTGGTGGCGCAGTCTGGTACCGTTAAAATCAACTATGTTCCCTATCCCGGCCAGAGCTACTCCTACAGCCCGCTGGACACGATTTTTTATCCGGGCGACAGCACAAAGCACGGGTTTTTAGGGGAGTATTTCCAGAACGCCACGCTCACCGGCACGCCATACCGGACACGCCGGGACACGGCCATCGATTTCACCACGGACAACATTCAGACGCACAGCGGCGGGAACGATACCCTGTTCACAGGGGCCGTATTTTCCGTCAGGTGGACCGGCACGCTTAAGCCGGGCTTTACGGGTCAGTACACAATGGCAGTGACGACGGATGACGGGGTCCGCGTGTATCTCAACAACGTGATACAGCTTGACCAGTGGGTAATCCGGGGCCCGACGACAAACACGGTGACACTCTCGCTGACTGCGGGACAGAAATACGCGTTGCGGATCGAATACTTCAATAATGGCGGAGGCGGGCTGGCCGATGTCGTGTGGTCGGTTCCGGCCCGGGACAATCTTACCGCAGCCAAACAGGCCGCAGCGGCAAGCGATATCGTTATTGCGTTTATGGGCTCAACGGATGAAGCCGAAGGAACCGACCGCACGACCATCGTCTTTCCCGCCGATCAGGAGTCGTATCTCCAGCAGATTTACGCTTCAAACGCCAAAATAATCCTTGTCGTCATGTCAAGACCGCCGCTTGCGCTGGTATGGGAGAATCAGAATATCCCCGCTATTCTGCAGGCGTGGTGGCCCGGCGAGCAGGCGGGCAACGGGATTGCGGACGTCCTGTACGGCAGCTACAATCCCGGCGGAAGGCTGCCCATGACGTGGTTTTCGGGCGACAACCAGCTGATGTCGATTGACGAATACGATATCACCAAGGGCCGGACGTATATGTACTATTCCGGCACGCCGCTGTATCCGTTCGGGTACGGCCTGAGCTACACCACATTTTCATACAGCAATCTGCGGGTCGCACCCTCGACGATCGGGCCCGCCTGCACCTGCGACGTGAAGGTCGATATCATCAACACCGGAAGTTGTGCGGGCGATGAAGTGCCGCAGCTGTACATCCATGACGGCGGCGCGTCGGTCACCCGCCCGATAAGACAGCTGAAAGGATTTACGCGAGTGACGCTTTCGCCGGGACAAACCAGAACCGTGACCTTCAGACTTCCTTACTGGAATCTGGCCTATTACGATACGACCGCACGGAGCTGGGCAGTCAAACAGGGCGCATTTGATATCATGGCCGGGAGTTCTTCACAGAACATAAAATTGACCACAATGGTTACGGCTGACCGGAATGCGATATGCGCGACCGGAAGCATCGATAATGGAATAGCGGCGCTGCTTGCCGCCGCGCCGACACAGTTCAGAATGCTTTCGGGCATGCCCATGACCATAGCCACGCGGCCGTTTATCGGCAGAGGGTTCGTGATAAACATTTACAATTTACAGGGAAAGAAACTCGGTTCCATTCCGATTGGACGGCAGGCAAAGGTGAGACTTCCCTCACGTTTCGCGGGGGCGTGGGGAATCTTGTTTGCAAAGATAGTTCAGGAAAAGAAATAGCCGATTTGTTTTATTGCGTTTTTCCCGGCCGACATTCAAACAGCTCTTCAAACACGGTGTAATGCGTTTCGTACATCCCCAGCCTGCGATACACTTCCTGCGCGGCAGCATTGTTTTTTTCGACATACAACCTGCATCCGCAGACCATGGGATGCCGCCCGGCGCGGGTCCGGACCGCTTCATACAGGGCACGGTACACGCCGCGGCGTCTGAATTCAGGCCGGACATACACGCTCTGAATCCACCAGAAGAGTCCGTTGCGCCAGTCGCTCCATTCTTTGGTGACCATCAAGGACCCTGCAATGCGGTTTTCAATCTCGGCGACAAGGTAGAAACCATATTCCGGCTTTGCAAAAAGGGCCCGGACACCCGGGCCCGTCCTGCCGGGGGGGAGTTCTTTGTTTTCGGTCTCGCGCGCCATCGCACCGTTGAATTCCGCCAGAATCCCGGCGTCATTGATCGTCGCTTCACGAACATGGATTTCAGAGTTCATACACGAATTCTGAGCGATGTGAACTGGTGATTGCCCTCTTTTTTCAATATTCCTCTTTTAAAACTAATATCATTTTTCTATTAAGCAAATTCAATCTTTTTTTATTGTATTGCCGTATCTTCCGCATTGGCGCGTTTTGCCACACCTCTCCCAAAGAGTCCGCGTCTGAAAATAATCCTGCCTTATGTGTGGATTTATTTCTTGCTGTCAGCGCGTAAAAGCCTTATAATTTTATTAAGTTTTGTTGGAAGCCTATGAAAAAATAAAAAATCTCCTCAAGAGGGGCGGCAATTCCGCGACGCAGGCCATAATCCGGCAGAAATGAGGTATGGCGGGGTCAATAACAGATGGAGATCAGGCATTAACGCAGTTCCGTGCCGAAATCTTTGACAAATATGTCCAGGAAAGGATATATTCTTTCCAGAAGTTTATGCTATGACCGGCGGAGAAGGGGAAAAACACAATCCATCTATGGAGGTCTTATGAGACGGGGACTAATGGCTTTGACTCTTGTTATGGCAACGGCCGTTTTATTTCCGGCCATGGCCCAGCTGGATGCGGGAAAGTTCAACATCGGCTTTTACGGCAGCGCGACAAAGCTGGTAGGCGACAGCGTGGACCGTAATGTCGTTTCGCCCTGGTTCGGTGCAAAACTGGGCATCACGGTAACTCCTCTTCTCACGATCATGATCAGTGGAGGGTACGGCTGGACGCGTCCCATGGATTGGACCAAGGACGGTATCATGAAGCAGATCACCGTTCATCCCAACACGCCCTTTAAAACCACCCTGATTCCCCTTATGGGGGCATTGAAGCTGAATCTTCATCCCAGTTCAAAATTCAATCCATACTTGACAGCCGGAGGGGGAATTCTATTGTGGGATCTGACGTCAGACGGCGTCACGGTTCATGGCCAACAGAAAACCACCATGATTGACGGTGGGTTAGGATTTGAATGGTTTCTGAGCTATAGATTCGGCCTTGAGCTGGGCGTCCATTACCAGTATCTGCTTGATCAGAAACTCGATATGTCCGGATACGGAGACGTTCAGACGGGAAATATCGAAGCTCAGCTGGGAATCAACTTTTATTTAGGCGGGAGAAGGGATTCTGACAAAGACGGTATTCTCGACAAGGTAGATAAATGCCCGAATGCCGCCGAAGACATGGATGGCTTCCGGGACAGCGACGGCTGCCCGGACTATGATAATGATAAAGACGGCGTCCCGGATTCCCTCGACAGGTGCCCGAATGTCGCCGGCCCTGCCGAAAACAAGGGCTGCCCTGATGTCGACAGCGACAATGACGGGATCGTCGACCGTCTTGACAAGTGCCGGAAAGCTCCTGAGGACAAGGATGGTTTCGAGGACAGCGACGGCTGCCCGGATTATGATAACGACAAGGACGGCGTCCCGGATACCCTCGACAAGTGTCCGAATGTCGCCGGCCTTGCCGAAAACCAGGGCTGTCCCGATACCGACAGCGATAATGACGGGATCGTCGACCGCCTTGACAAGTGTCCCAATAATCCCGGCCCTGCCGAAACTCAGGGCTGTCCCCAGACAAAGGAAATCACCCGCGAAGGGCTTGTCCTGAAGGGCGTCACCTTCCAGACCGGCAAGGCGGTTCTTACGGCAAGCTCTGCGGCAGTTCTCGATCGGGTCGTCACCTCGCTCAAGGAATGGCCTGAAGTAAAGCTTGAAATCCAGGGACATACCGACAAGACCGGCAATGCGGCGAGGAACAAGATCCTTTCGCAGCAGCGGGCCGAAGCGGTGATGCAATACTTTATCGACCGTGGCATCTCGCCTAGTCGGCTCACTGCAGTCGGTTACGGTCCGGATTTACCGGTTGCGGACAACAAGACTGCTGTTGGCCGCGAGAAGAACCGCCGTGTCGAGCTGAAACGGATCGACTAAACACGATAGCGGGGAAATAATACAAGAGGCCTCCGGGATTTCCGGAGGCCTCTT
>CAISVC010000533.1 GCA_903888815.1 uncultured Fibrobacterota bacterium | reverse complement strand
GGTTATCCTCAAGGGCAGATCGGTTTGTCGGCACCCCTTATTTCAGAAGTATTGCAAGATTTGAAACAGGTAACGGGTGTTATCGTATTTTCACCATTCGCGCGATAATGGATGCTTGACCCTGGAAACTCAACGCCACGCAATACGTCCCCGCCGGTAAGCGATTGAACGCACGCCAATCGGTTATTTTATTCGTCCCCGCCCGGGCAGCGCGGGTCATGCGGGCGATCATTTCCCCCTGCGCCGAATAGACGGTGAGCGTCACGGTTTGAGCCTGCACCAAAGAACAGGTGATCGCCGTGGCATTTGCAAAAAGAGTATTTCCTGATCGCGCGTTCATTGCCCGTGCGACGGTAGTGACCGGAACCGTACCATACACTTCGAATTCCCAGAGCGAATATCCGTACGTAGTGCCGCGCTGGGAACCGAGCATCCGGATATAGCGACCCCGCATTACAGACTGCAGCACAAGGTCATCGATATCGCCGTTACTGGTTGTTGTCGTGTAAGCATCGGTCCATGAGAAAGCATCACTGGAAACCTGAATCGTGTAACTCTTTCCATAAGCAACCTCCCACTTGAGGATCACCCGGCGCACGTCGCAGGCAGCGCCGAGGTCGACCATGATCCACTGATTGTCGCTCGCCGCGGATTCCCAGCGCGTAG
This sequence comes from uncultured Fibrobacterota bacterium, assembly GCA_903888815.1. Taxonomy (GTDB): domain Bacteria; phylum Fibrobacterota; class Chitinivibrionia; order Chitinivibrionales; family Chitinispirillaceae; genus BOG-1184. The sequence continues at coordinate 6,430 of CAISVC010000533.1, read as the reverse complement.
CGCAGCTCGAATCAACCGCATTGGCCGCCGCCTGCACCGACGAGGATGCCGTGACCGTTTTCCCTTTGGCACGATTAGGGCCGAGGAGTTTTTTGTCGCGCGCCGGCGCGAGCGCTACCGCGACTCTTGAGTCGCCTGCGCCGTAGTGGTTCCACCAGATGTTCCCGTGTTTGATCACGCTGTTGGTAAAAATACAGTTGTTGAACTGGCCGTTCGTTTCGTACGCTTTACTGGGAAGCATAATCATGCCGTCGAGCTTGTCGATGCGTTCCAGCATATTACTTTTTGTAAATAGCACCTCGCTTATGGCGTAGTAATACCATAATGGATTGGACGGGGTGAACCATACATCTCCCCAGAGTTTTCCTGCAAAAAATACCACGATATCGTCATCGTTGGGTGAAGCGTCGGCGAGTGCGACGCAGGGTTCCCACTGGTTGGTTCCCAGGCGGAGATCGACCGCGCCCACTTCCGTCCAATTGATGAGATCGGTGGAGGACACTACATGCATCGTATTACTGGTGAAACCCTGGTCACCGTGATACATGTAATAGCTGTTGCTGATTTTCACCGGCGTACCATCCGCGTTCATGAGGATGCAGGCATTTTTTGTATTATTGATCTTGGGACCGTATTTGGTCCAGTTGATCAAGTCTTTGGAAGTTGCCACGCATATCGCTACCTTGCTTCCGTCATACGACGCGTAATAGCAATAATAGGTATCGCCGAGTTTGACCAGTCGCGGGTCTTCGCATCCGTGCGACTCGCCGGTCCCGTTATTCCTGATCACCGGATACGGATATCGCATAAAGGTCACCCCGTCGCGGCCGTGCGCGTATCCTATCTGGGAGTAGTTGTTCGTCTGATCCTGTGCGCGATAGACCATCTGGAAACACCCGGTATCATCCACTACGACGCCGGGATTAAGCACGTTTTTTGATTCCCAACCGATACCGCTTCCCTGCGGAAGCATAATGGGGTTTGGACCATATTTCTGGAACGGACCGATCCCCCAGTACGGCAGATCCGGATGGGTCAAAAGGGTAAAAGCGAACGTATCCGCCGATTTCGTGATAGTATTGCCCGCATCAACCGCATTCACGTACCAGGTATGCCGGCCCGGAAGGAGACCCAGCGAATCGAAAAATGTCTGCGTCGGCGTCTTTGCATCCGCAATAACCTCCCCGTGTTTGGCATTGTCGATCCAGATTTCATAATGATGAGCGCCGCTGCCTGTTTCCCAGTGGAAATAGGGGGTTTTCAGCCGGATTGTATCACCATTTGAGGGAGAACAAAGGTTGAACGTTGATGTCACCAGCGTTGAACAGACCGCAACCGCGATTTTCGTATCGGCCGCGCCGTAATAAAGAAGCCACCTGCCGTTGAAGAAAACAAGCCCTTCGATGAAAATACAGTTTCTCGTCAAGCCGTTGATCTCATAATCCTGATCGGGTTTCATAAAATAGGTTGTCGCTCTGGCAAGGACTTTTGTCGGGTCATTGCCGTCAAAGAGCATCTGCCCCGGTGCAAATGCCGGCGCAGGGAGATCCGGCCAGCTCGCCTGTCCATTTGCGGCATTATACAGGAACAGTATGCCCTGGTCGGTCAGCACGGTGGGCGGTCCCGCTTCGGTGTATAAATTGTCCCAGTATCCCTGACGGGGAGAAATCATGGTGTCTAAAGTTCCATCGCCGTTTTCCACCGGCGTCCAGTCGATGCAATTATCCGAATATGCCAGAAATACCGGCGATTCGCCCCAGTACATCCAGTATCTGCCGTTTATCGTCGCGGCGATCAACCTGCCGTTTGCCAATTTAGTGAGAATGGACGACGACTTGGAACGGAAATTAAGGTACTTTCCGCTGAGCGCCGTCCTGAAAACCGGCCCGCGTTTCTGCCAGGTGACCAGATCGGTCGACGTCGCCACGCACAGCTTCGTGGTGCTGCCGTTGTAGGCGGTATACGTCAGATAATACGTACCGCCCGAATCTTCGACGATGCGAGGGTCCTCGCATCCGCCCGGCCATTCATAGGTTTTGTACGCGTCATTCTGCGGATAGACTGCCGGCGCGCTGCTCCGGGTAAAAACGAATCCGTCGTCGCTCTGGGCCATGCCGATGCGCGATGTGGGGCCGATGGTGTCTTCGGCACGGTAGAAAATGTACGCTTTTCCGTTTCGTACAATCGCCGCCGGATTCATCACGTCGCGCCGCTCAAACTGGACTTGCGTGTTCCGTATGGGGCACAGAAACGACGTCGGTGCCGCGCTGAGAACCGGGTTGCCCTGATATTTGACAAACGGTCCCAGCGTCCAGCTTTGACCCTTGGATTCCGCAGCAAAGAGCATTATCGCTGCCGCAACTGCCAGAAAAGGTTGTCTGCTACCGATCATAGTTGTTTCCCTTGTATATTGTTGATGAAATTTGTACGTCTTCAAAAGGTTAAAAAGTTACACAATGGATCTGGTATGAGTAATATACTCCTGTTTGTTTAGATTTTCAATATTCTTTTTACTACTACCGGAGCGCAACATGGCGGATGGAATTTTTCCATAGCACTGCGGAGGATTTGACGAGAAAGCGATAACCCAAGCACCACGCTATGGTTGTGATGGCCTTTTTTTACCTTACCTTTATCCGCACAATGTAAACACCATCCGGCAGGCCGAACTCTTTCCTGAGGGTTATTTTTCCTTGCCCGGCAATCGCCTTCCGCATCAGTCTGCCGCTAAGGTCGTACAGAGTTATCGACGCCGTTTTTCCCTGCATTTCGCGCGGTATGATATTTCCATCGCCAAGCGCTTTGCATATTATAATATCCTGCTGCAGAACGCGTACCGGCGCCAGGGTTATTGTCGATGTCGGGCCATTAGTTTGAATCCCATATACTTCAATCTCATTAAAAGAATATCCGCTCTGCGCCGTGTTTCTCGTCATGCCCGATATTCTCACATAGCGGCCATTTCCGGAAACCGCGATATCGTCCGTCCCCCCGTCGCTGTTTCTGACGATCATCAGATCCGTCCATGTTTTCGCATTATCGGACACCTGAATACGGTACTTGGTTCCGTATGATGCAGCCCAGTGCAGGACGACCCGGTTGATGTAGAATCTGTTCCCCATGTCAATGTAGAGCCACTCGAAATTATTGGGGTTCGAAAGCCACCGTGTGCCGGAATTCCCGTCAACCGCATTCGCTCCCTCGAAGCCGCTTGCCGAAACCGACGACGCGGTAACAGGTTTACCTGATGCGATGTTCACGAACGTCCCCAGGGTAATCGGGACGAGGTCGATCTGCCCCGAATCAGGTATCGCATCGTAGTACACAAAGTAATTTCCGGATTCGTTTTTGGGGATAATAATGCTGTTTTTGCCATTCTGGGTTACCCGCACCGCGCTCCAGGAAGCCTGAACCTGCGTCTTCAGGGTAAGGGGGTAATTGAATATTGCGTTATTCAATGTATCGCTTAGCGTCAGGCTGATCTTCGAGGCATCCGACGAAATGAGCGTAATCCTGGCGGCCATACGTTCTTTTATATACTTGACTACATCATTGAACTTTCCGCACCACATGATGCTGGACTGGCTGTCGATGTAGGCCCAGTGAGCGTTGAAAAAGCTCAAGGGGGGCGGCTCCCATCCTTCACCGTTGACTCCATGAAACGCTTCGATAATCCATGTCCCTGTATTAATGGCTGCGTCGACCCACTGCTTCGCTGCGGAGACCGCTGTATTTGAAAGTATCTGTTGACGCTTCAGTCTGTAAATATCATTGGTGGTCGGAGAAAATGAGTTATACCCGTTATCGATGACACGGCACGCATAATGCTGTTCCATGGCTTTGTTTATCACGGTATTATTGTACGCCCCGCTGGGACAGAGAAGACAGATCGTGTGATACTGAGGAATATTGAGATCGATACGCTGCTTTGCGCCGTTGATCTCGAATTCGAGCTGAGCAGCGTTGCACTGGGTCAGGTCGGGGTGCGACTGCGTGTGATTTCCGATATCAAGATACTCGCCGTCTACCAACGCTGCCCATTCCGACCATGAGCCATGATAGACCCCCATATTGGGAGTGTCGGTTATTGCGATGCCTTCGCCCGCGACCCATCCGGTCACCAGCGCAACCGTTCCCCGAAGATTGTAATACTGCCACAGCGGCAAGTACTGCTGAATCGAATTATAAAAGCCGTCGTCGGTTGTAAATACCACTGCTGCCGTTTTGTTGTCTTTTACGGTGCAGGCCGTTGTGGCGCCCGGGGCGGCGAAGCTTAAATCTGAAGCCGCCAGAAACACCAAAATGCCGGCTGAAAGAACCGATTTTAATCTTTTCATTTTTTGGCTCCTTTTATTCCTTTCAATATATAATATATAGCAATATTTATTAATTTGTATAATTTTTTAACAAATAATGATTATATGTCTTCAAAAGGTTTACGTTAAGAGATGGATCTGGGTATGAGTAATATACTCCTGTTTGTTTAGATTTTCAATTTTCTTTTTACTAATATCGGAGCGCAACATGGCGGATGGAATTTTTCCATAGGACGCGCTGTTATCAATGCTAAAACCGGAGTGCTCCCAGTGCCGCATGGAATCGACAACATCCTCTCCGATCTTTTCCTCGCGTAGCAGAATGTTGAAGATCTTATCGCGCCAAAGGTCTATGCAACGGGACAGATCGATATCAGGCACCCTTACAAAATGACCGCTTCCGGTAAACCCACCCTCTGCCACGATCGCGTGTACATGCGAGTGCCAGTGAATAAGGTCGCCGAACGTCTGTTTTGTTTATCTTGTGCGGGGTTCTTTCTTGTTTATGGTTGGATCATAAATTTCTGAAAATAAACAAGATCATTCTGAGTATGAATTCTCGCCAGAAATAGTTCATGGCCGGCCGGATCACTTTTATTGTTACAGCAATTCCAAACAATTGGAGAAAGACTTGCTTTCGAACGAGAAGTATAAAAAAATTTTTTCCCTTGAAGATTATAGAGAGTAACTTCATCGACACCGGGGCCGAATACGGCGGCATGGACCGAAGAGTAGAATGTTTCCGAACGAAGGAAATAGGTACCTTTCTTTAATATTACCGGAGGAGCAATTACCGATACACATGAAATCGAATACGGATTCGACAACGCGTTCCTCCGCAGCACGTCAAAAGCTGGTTTATGGCTGCCGTCATAACGGACCACGCCAAAATGCTGTTCGCAGTCAGCCGGGCTTGAGCCAAAATCCGGATAACAGTAATGAATATAGGCGCGGACATAACCGTAACCTTTGCAAAGATCCACATATTCCTGCAAATATTCGGCTTGCTCGGCTTCCGTGTGCCCGGAGCCGCTGGTGCAATTGGTGGGATTACCCAGTTCCGTGATCCAGAAGTCTTTGTTGATGCCTTTGGCTATCAATCGTGCGCGGATATTCTCGATGCGCCGAAAATTCCACCGTGCATTCGGGTCCCCCGGGCTGGGGTCATGAGCATAGGGATGTACTGCCACAAGATCGAAATAATCGCCCAGATTTGGAACGGCCGTATACAGCGCGTCGAGCCAATTTTTCCCATCATCAGGATTTCCCGGATTGAAGTACGTAGTCTCGTGCGCGGCGGTCAACTTGATTTTCGGATGCACGGCCTTCACAACTTCAGAAACGCGTTTGACCAGTTGCGCATAACCCGAAGGATTATAAGGACCTCCTTGCACTCCAACATAGGGCTCATTCATAATCTCCCAAACCACGGGTGCATACAGGCTGTCCACCGAAGCATTCTCGTGCCATAGTGTGCCGCCAGGCCCATAACGGTTGACCAGGCGCAGGAAGCGGTTGGCATAAGCGTCACGGTCTGCGGCATTCACGGGTACGGGATTGATGTTCACAAGCGGCAGCAGATAAATCTTCCGTCGCGTTGCCTCCAGATAGAAATTGTCCAACGTTTGGTTCGGATCTTCGTTAAATTCTTCGTCCCGGACCAGGTTGCAGCCGACTGCCTGCGCTTGATCCAATATTGACCAGGGATGCTGGTAGTTACCATTGATGCCCATTCCAAAGCAATTCCCTATGGGCAGAGTTCCTATTTCACCGGCATAGCTAAGGATGAATGATATGCAAATTGTCAACACTGCAAACGCAACCAATTTAATGGTTCTCATTGCAAACCCCCTGATATTACTACTGATAGGTATTTTGTTTTTTCGGGAACGGGCGGGTGTATATAAAGACTTTCTTTACAGACCTGCCTGCGCGTCCACCCTCCGCAGTGCTACGGAGGACGGGAAGCCGCTGCGGCAAAGGCAGGCGCCCATATTTCCGAAACAATTGTATCATCACCAATATGTATTTACTGTTTCATATACTGTTGCTGACAGCAATGTCGGCGGGGCGGTCGAGTAATTAAAAGAAGTGACCACCTCTTTGACGACACT
>CAISVC010000532.1 GCA_903888815.1 uncultured Fibrobacterota bacterium | reverse complement strand
TTGCCAACAAGGAGAGCCTGGTCATCGGCGGCGACTATCTGCGGCTGCTCCTCGAGCGCGGCAGCGGCTCGCTCGTGCCGGTGGACAGCGAGCACAGCGCCATTTTGCAGTGTCTTGCAGGCGTCAAGAATCCGGCGGTCGAAAGCATTATTATCACGGCATCAGGCGGCCCGTTCAGGGAGCTGCCCACCAATGAATTCGTCCGTGTAACGCCTGCGCAGGCACTCAACCATCCGACCTGGTCAATGGGGAAAAAGATAACCATCGATGCCGCCACGCTCATGAACAAAGGGTTCGAAGTGATCGAGGCGCACCATCTGTTCCGGCTCCCCTACGAGCGGCTGCGCGTGTGGATCCATCCGCAGTCCATCATTCATTCGCTCGTTGAATTCCACGACGGCGCTATTATGGCCCAGCTCGGCCTGCCGGATATGGAACTTCCCATCCAGTATGCGCTTTCGTACCCGGAACGGTTTCCCATGACCGGCAAGAGACTCTCGCTGCCCGAGATCGGCAGGCTTGAATTTTTCGAACCCGATTACGACCGGTTCCCGTGTCTGCGGCTCTGCATCGAAGCAGGCAAAAAGGGCGGCACTGCCCCGGCAGTAGTCAATGCGGCAAATGAAGTGGCGGTCGAGGCGTTTCTTGCCGGCCGCATCCCGTTCACCGCCATTGCGGAAATGGCAGGCTTCGCGCTTGAAAAGCATGCGCCGCAGCCGGCCGATTCCCTCGAAGCGATTGAAGCGGCTGACCGGGAAACACGCGCATCGGTTCTCAACAACTATCTGAAAAAATGGCGGTTACCATGACGGCTGTCGTTCCTACCATTCTCGGCATTATAATCCTCGGCATCATGGTGATCATCCATGAGCTCGGCCATTTTCTAGCTGCCAAAGCCTGCCGTATACGGGTCCTTGCCTTTTCGATCGGGTTCGGTAAAATACTGTTCAAAAAGAAAATCGGCGGCACCGAATACCGGCTGAGCGCGATACCCTTTGGCGGGTATGTCAAAATGGCAGGAGAACAACCGGACGATGAACGGAGCGGCGCATCCGATGAGTTCTCCTCAAAGCCGAAATGGCAGCGAGCCCTGGTGGCGATTGCCGGGCCGCTCGCCAACTATGTTTCGGCCATGCTCATGCTCTGGGTCATGTTCATGTACGGTGTCGACCATCCGAAATATCTCGACCGTCCGGTTATCGGCTTTGTGGCTGACAGCTCTGCTGCCCGCGACGCCGGGATCATGGCCGGCGACAGTATCGTTTCGATGAACGGCAAACCGATACAATCGTGGGACGACATGGAGACCCAGTTCCTGACCGGTTCAAGCAGGTATGATGTGCTCCTTGTGCGGAACGGCCTGCAGGTTCGGCATGAAATCCGGAAAGATCTGGCGAAAAAAAGCGAATCCTATGCACAGCCGCCTTTCGGCATGCTGCCGGTACTGCCTGCCGTGGTCGGCAAAGTCTATGATACGCTGCCTGCCGCAAAGGCAGGGCTGAAAGCGGGTGACACGATTGTCTCGATCGACAGCGCAGGGCTCTGTTCGTGGTTCCAGATCAGCGACCTCGTTCAAAGGGGCAATACCGGCACAGCGCGGCTGGTCACGGTCGCCCGGCAACAGGCAAAGTTGACCATCGGCATTGTTCCGCGCTTTGACCCGAAAACAAAGCGGCAGGTGCTCGGCATTGAAATGGGCAAACCGGAATCCAGAAAAGCCCGGTACGCCCCGGCGCCGGCGTTTAACCTGTGCCTGAAAAAGACCCGTGACTTTACGACCATGATCTTTGAGGTGCTCGGCAAGCTCGTTTCGCGCGAGGTTTCGGCCAAAGAACTCGCGGGTCCGGTGGGCATCATTCCGGCATCCGGCATCATCGCCCTGCAGGGGGTCGCGCCTATCCTGAATTTCATGGCGCTCATCAGCATCAACCTTGCCGTGCTCAATCTTTTTCCGCTCATCATCACGGATGGCGGCGTGCTCCTGTTCCTGCTCCTGGAGGCAATCCGCCGCAAACCGCTTTCAATAAAGACGCAGCTGGCGATCACCCGGTTCGCGATCGCTTTCTTTATCGTTTTCTTTCTGTACGTCACGCTGAACGACATCAATCGCATGCCGCAGCTGTTTAAAATGTTCGGCAGGTGATTTCCTAATATCAAGGAGCTGGTTATATGCCGCGACATCTTTTTGTGAAAAAATCCTTCGGCTCGCTGCAGGTCGAGTCCTCGGGGGAAGGGCACGGTCTGAAAAGAGCGCTGTCCGCGACAAATCTGACGACGCTGGGAATCGGGGCGATCATCGGCGCAGGAATATTCGTGCTGACCGGCCAGGCCGCCGCGCAGTATGCGGGACCGGCCATTGTCATATCGTTCATCATTTCCGGGCTCGCCTGCGCGTTCGCCGGACTGTGCTATACCGAATTCGCCTCCATGATCCCCATTTCAGGAAGCGCCTATACCTATGCGTATGCCACGCTCGGCGAATTTCTGGCATGGATCATAGGCTGGGATTTGATCCTGGAATACCTGTTCGCGGCATCAACGGTTTCCGTGGGCTGGTCAGGCTATGTGGTGAGTTTTCTGAAGGATTTCGGCGTGCATATACCGGCGCAATTGACTGCCGCCACCAATACGCTGCTGGTCGAAGTGTCCGGCATGGGATGGAAGGCCGTCACCGGCAGCCTGACGCATGAACTGCTTTCAAAAGGCATCGATATTCATTCGCTTCCGCAGGTGACCGCCCTTTTTAATCTTCCCGCAATGTTCATCATTGCGCTGCTCACCGTCCTGCTTGTGTCGGGTATCAAGAAATCCGCGTCCTTTAACAATATCATGGTGGTGATAAAAGTCGCGGTCATCATCATATTCATCGGCATAGGATTCGCCTTTGTTTCGCATCATAACTGGACTCCTTTTATTCCGCCGAATACCGGCGAGTTCGGACATTTCGGGTGGAGCGGCATTCTGCGCGGGGCTGGCGTGATTTTCTTCGCCTATATAGGTTTTGATGCGGTATCGACTGCGGCGCAGGAAGCCAGGAATCCGAAAAAAGATATGCCCATCGGCATACTGGGGTCACTGGGCGTCTGCACGATCCTGTATATACTGGTCGCGATCGTGCTGACCGGCATCGTCAGCTATACCACGCTGAATGTTCCGGATCCTATTGCGGTCGGCGTGAACGCCATGGGCCCGAGCATGTTCTGGCTCAGGCCGGTCATCAAGGTCGCCGCGGTTGCGGGACTGAGCTCGGTCATTCTGGTGATGCTTCTGGGCCAGCCGAGGATTTTCTTCTCCATGGCAAACGACGGACTGCTGCCAGCGGTATTTGCAAAAGTCCACGGGAAGTTCAGAACGCCGTATGTCAGCCAGATCCTGACAGGAGTCATTGCCACGGTTCTGGCCGGAATTCTGCCGATCGGTCTTCTCGGAGAACTGGTGTCCATCGGCACCCTGCTGGCATTTGTCATCGTATGCATCAGCGTCATGGTCCTCAGAAAAACGCAACCCGAACTACACCGTCCTTTCAGAACGCCGCTCGTGCCGCTCATTCCGATGTTAGGAGTAATCACCTGCCTTGCACAGATGATGGCGCTGCCGTTTGATACCTGGCTGCGGCTCGTGATATGGATGGTAGCGGGATTTTTCATTTATTTCCTGTACGGAAGAAGGCACAGCAAAGTCCGTAAGGACCTGCATAAAGCGCCGTAGGCGCGTTCCCGGTTTTGCGTGCATTTTCTGTTGAGCAAAGAGCATACCGTTCACTATTTTCAATAGCCTTTCAAAATAGACTCACAAGCCGCCGGTATCGAACGAGGAGATATATCATGGGCACTATTGACACCAGCGAGTTCAGAAAAAAGCTTAAAATCATACTTGAGGGCCAGCCGTGGATGATCGTTGAAAACGAATTCGTCAAACCCGGCAAGGGACAGGCCTTTAACCGCACCAAGTTCAAAAACCTGCTTACCGGCCGCGTGCTCGATAAAACCTTCAAATCGGGGGAAACCTTCGAAGAAGCGGACGTTTCAACCACCAACATGCAGTACCTGTACAATGACGGCCACAGCTACTCCTTCATGAACACCAAAAACTTCGAGCAGGTTGAAATACCCAGGGAAATCATGGAAGATGCGGCAAAATGGATCCTCGAAAACGCCGTATGCGAGGTTTCCTTCTGGGGCGACCGCGTGATTTCAGTCACGCCGCCGACTTTTGTCGACCTCACCGTCAAATATACCGAGCCTGCGGTGCGCGGCGATACCGCGAACAACGTCACGAAAAAGGCAACGCTCGAAACCGGCGCCGAGATCGACGTGCCGCTCTTCATCGAGGCCGGCATGAGGCTCAAGATCGATACGCGTACCGGCGAATATTTGCAGCGGTCGACCTGAGATAATTACAAAAAAGAATTATAACCGGTATTCAATGCTTCCGTTGTAATAATGAGATATTCATAGCGGTTTTATGAAGAAAACCGGAACAACCTATACTATTCTTGTCATCAATCCAGGATCGACCTCGACAAAACTCGCACTTTTCCGCAATAACGCTGAAAAAAAAACGGCAACGTTTTCCCACGGCGCCGGCGAGCTTAAACGGTTCGACACGGTTTCCTTGCAGACGAATTTCCGTCTCGGCCTTATCCGCTCCTTTGTACGCGCGTCAGGCGTAACTTCCCTTTCGGCAATCGCCGCACGCGGCGGCCTGCTCCGGCCGATCAGGGGCGGAATATATACCGTTAACGCCGCAATGCTCAGCGATCTGAAAACGGGGCGGTACGGCAGTCACGCCTCTAACTTCGGTGCGCTCTGCGCCGCGCCCCTTGCAAAAGAGTATCGCTGCCCCGCGTACATAGCTGACCCGGTGGTTGTCGACGAAATGGATGCGGTGGCAAAATTTTCCGGCATTCCCGCGATACGGCGGAGGAGCCTGTTTCACGCGCTCAACCATAAATCCGCGGCATGGGAAATCGCGCAGCGGATCGGCAAAAAGTACGAAGCGTGCAATTTCATCGTCGCGCACCTGGGCGGCGGCATATCGGTCGGCGCTCACTGCCGCGGCAGAGTGGTAGATGTAAATAACGCGCTTGACGGCGACGGCCCTTTTTCGCCCGAACGCGCAGGCAGCGTTCCTGCAGGCGACCTGCTGAGGCTGTATGCGCGTTCAAAGGTATCGCTGGAAACATTCTATAAAAAAATAGCGGGCCGCGGCGGCCTTACAGCCTATTGCGGCACCAGCGATCTCCCGGCAATCATGCGGAAGATCGGAAAAGGCGATAAAAAATCAAAGCTGATTGTTGAAGCGATGATCTACCGGATTAGCAAAGAGATCGCCATGCACGGCGCGACGCTGCGGGGCAAAGTCGACGCAATTATTCTTACCGGCGGCATGGCGTACAACCGGCGGATTGTCAGGGGTATCACTGAACGGGTTTCGTTTCTTGCACCGGTCCACGTGGTCCCGGGCGAACGGGAGATGGAATCGCTTGCGCTCGCGGTGCTGCGGGTCCTGAATCATCAAGAAAAAGCGCTCTCGTATTGAAAACAGCGTCAACATAAAGGATCCTCATGAATTCCCACACCGGTTCCAACATCAAGAGAATTCGCGAACAGAAAAACGTACAACGTGAAGACCTGGCCCGTAGTATCAAGATGTCCCAGGCGGACCTTGAAAATATTGAGGGGCAGACCGTCGAGCCCGCGGTTTCGGACCTGCTAAAAATCGCCGGCGCGCTCGGCACCGATATAACCACGCTCATTTCCGGCAAGGAGCTTTCGGAAAAGCGCGTGGTGGTGACCCGTAAAGAGGGCCGCCCGAGCATGGAGCGGCGCGGCGCGTATGATTACGAATTCCTCGCCTCCTCTTTTGCCGGCAGGCATATTGAGCCGTTTATCATTGAGGTTTTCGAACAGCCGAAGGAAGCGCTCGATTTCAGCCACCATATCGGCGAAGAGTTCCACTATGTCATACAGGGAACCGTATGCATCGTTCTCGGCAATG
>CAISVC010000531.1 GCA_903888815.1 uncultured Fibrobacterota bacterium | reverse complement strand
CGTTCGGCGAATGCCGAGGTCGTGTACGGCGCAGCGCGCACGGCGGCCTCCACTTCTTTGCCGATCATTTCCAGCGTGTCAAGGTTCGCGCCGGATATTTTTATTCCGACCGGCGTTTTTATGCCGGTGGAGAGCATGTCGGTGCGCGTTTTGATCGGCATGGTCCAGGCGTTGGTGAGCCCTGGGAATTTTATTGCTTCGTCAAGTTGCTGCACAAGTTTTTCGGACGTCATGCCCAGCCGCCACTCTTTCTCGGGCTTGAGCATGATGATGGTTTCCAGCATGTCGAGACCCGCGGGGTCGGTCGCGGTCTCGGCGCGGCCTGCCTTGCCGAACACACGCTCTACTTCAGGGAATGAACGTATGATTTTATCGGTCTGCTGAAGGATCTCTTTCGCCTTGGTGATGGAAATGCCGGGCAGGGTCGTGGGCATGTAGAGCAGGTCGCCCTCGTAGAGCGGCGGCATGAATTCGGAGCCGAGTTTCGTGAAGGGAAGCACCGTGACGGCCACGATGGCAATGGCGGAGACTATCACCGTTTTCGGCCATCGAACGACAAAGTTGACTATCGGGTGATACAGCGAAATAAGGAACCGGTTGAGCGGGTTCGCGTGCTCGGGCTTTATTTTCCCGCGCACGAAATACCCCATAAGCACCGGTACGATGGTGACGGCAAGTATCGCCGCCGCGGCCATGGAATATGTTTTTGTAAAGGCAAGCGGTTTGAATAGGCGGCCTTCCTGCGCTTCGAGCGTGAAGATCGGGATAAACGAGACGGCGATCACGAGGAGCGACCAAAAGAGCGGCGGCCCCACCTCCTTTGACGCCTGCAAAATCACCTCCCAGTGTGGCAACCGCTCCGCAGGGGGCTTTGCATTCTCCGCCTCGATGTGTTTGTGCGCATTTTCTATCATTATTATCGCTGCATCCACCATGGCGCCGATGGCGATGGCGATGCCGCCGAGCGACATTATGTTGGCCGAGAGTCCCTGCATCTTCATCACGAAAAAGGCCATGAGAATTGCCGTCGGCAGGGTAAAAACCGCCACAAATGCGCTTCGTGCGTGAAAAAGAAATATGATGCAGACGAGCGCCACAATGAGAATTTCTTCGAACAGCTTGTCGCGGAGGTTATGGATGGCGCGCTCGATGAGGGCCGAGCGGTCGTACGTCGGCACGATCTGCACGTCCGGCGGCAGCCCGGCCTTGAGCACCTCGAGCTTCTTCTTCACGGCCTTGATGACTTTCTGCGCATTCTCGCCGAACCGTATGACCACCACGCCGCCCGCGACCTCTCCCTTTCCGTCAAGATCGGCCAACCCCCGCCGCATCTCGGGCCCCATTGCGACGTCGGCGATGTCGCCGATGCGGGTCGCAATGCCGCGCTGCATATCGGTCTTAACCGGGATGTTTTTTATATCGTCGATGGATTTTATATAGCCGAGGCCCCTGATCATATACTCCATTTCCGCCATCTCGATGACCTCTCCGCCCACGTCGGCATTGGCGTTTTTTATCGCCATCTCAATGTCGCCGACAGGAACCCCGTACGCCTGCAGCCGTAAGGGGTCCACGGTCACCTGGTACTGCTTGACAAACCCGCCGATACTGGCCACCTCGGCAACGCCTTCGATGCTTGACAATCCATATTTCAGGTACCAGTCCTGGAACGACCGGAGCTCCTGCAGCGACCGTGTCGGCGAGGTGAGGGCGTATTCGTACACCCAGCCCACGCCGGTCGCATCGGGCCCGAGCGTGGGCAGCACTCCCGTGGGCAAACGCTTCCGGGCATAGTTCAGGTACTCGAGCACACGGCTGCGCGCCCAGTAAATGTCGGTGCCGTCCTTGAAGATGACGTAGACGAGCGAGTAGCCGAAAAACGAATACCCGCGCACCACGCGCGCCCCGGGGACCGACAAAAGGGACGTGGTCAGCGGATAGGTCACCTGGTCTTCGACGATGCGGGGCGACTGGCCCTCGTACTCGGTATACACGATGACCTGTACGTCCGAGAGGTCCGGAATCGCGTCGACCGGTGTCGTGATAATCGCCCACACGCCGGCGCCGATCGCGAAGACCGTGAGCATGATCACGAGGAGTTTGTTTTTAATCGACCATTCGATGAGTTTTTCAAGCATAACAAATCCTTAACCAGTTCTTTGTTTTTACTTAACCGAATCCATCTCCGAGCCGCTCATCTGCCCTATCGCCGCTTTCAAATTCGACTCGGAGTCGATGAGAAACTGCGACGAGGTCACGACGGTCTGGCCTTCGCGGAGGCCCGCCAGAATCTGGACATATCCTTCGGCGCTCATGCCTAGCTTTACTTCCTGGGGCTTGAAATAGCCGTTGCCCAGCGAAACGATGACAACGTTTTGCTGCCCGGTGCGGATAACCGCCTGCTGAGAAACGGAAAGCACATTTCGCGAAAGGGGCGATTGTACCGTCACGTTCGCAAACATCTGCGGCTTGAGCAGCAAATCCGCCGTGTTGCGGATAGCGATACGGACGGCCGCGGTTTTGGTCGATGCATCGAGCACCGGCGAAATAAACTGGATCTTGCCCCAGAACGTCCTGCCGGCAATGGAAGGCACT
>CAISVC010000530.1 GCA_903888815.1 uncultured Fibrobacterota bacterium | reverse complement strand
TTACTACTATGTTCTCCTATCAGCGTTATAATGAAAACGATTCAGAAACTGGCTGATATGTCGCTCAATGCCGGACTCGTTATCACCGATGTGGGCAGTACGAAAAAAAACATCTGCGAGATAGCAGCGGCAAAACTGCCGAAGCAGGTACACTTCGTCGGCGGCCACCCCATGGCCGGATCGGAAAAAAGCGGCCCGCAGGCTTCGGACCCTTACCTGTTCCAGAACGCCATTCATGTGCTGACGCCTCCAAACGGCGCTCCGTCGGAAAAAGACCGCGGCATCGCGCACTTTTTCGAGCATTACCTCGGCAGCCGGCCGCTGTTCCTCGACCCAGACCGCCACGACCGGATCGTTGCAGCAGTCTCCCACCTGCCGCACCTGCTCGCAGTCGCTCTTGTCAACGCTGCGCAGGAAGCCGAAACGGCCATACCCGGAACGCTCGGGCTGGCTGCCGGCGGTTTCCGCGACATGACGCGCATCGCCGGGGCATCGTATGACCTCTGGCATGATATCCTTGTAACCAACAAAAATGCGCTGTCGCCGCTCATCGACAGCATGGCCGCACGGCTGAAAGACATGAAACAGCGGCTTCGCAGCGATACGCTGCGCGATCTATTCGAACAGTCACAGAATACCCGCTTGCGCATTCCGATCAATGCCAAAGGTTTCATCCGGCAGCTCTCCGAGGTGCTTGTTGTGGCAAAGGACCAGCCCGGCGTCATCGCCCGGATCGCAACCGAGCTTGCGGCGGAAAATATCAATATCAACGATATAGAAGTCCTGAAAGTGCGCGAAGGCGAGGGTGGCACCATCCGTCTTGCCTTTAATTCCGCTTCTGTTGCAGCAAAGGCGGTAACGGTGCTCCAGAAAGCCGGATTCCAGGCTAGGGAAAGGACATAATCCACCGTGCTTACGATCAACCATGCCAAGGCGCTGCAGGGAAAGCTGGAACTTCCGCCGAGCCCGGACCTCTTCTGTGCCGCCGCATTCGCTTCACTTGCGGCAAAGCGGGCGGCGCGGGTGCATCCGGTCAGGGAATGGCCGGTGTTCAGACGATGGGCGGCGCTTCTCGACGGCCACGCCGCGCTCCTGTGGGAAAATGACGCGTGCATTATTGATCCGTGTTCCGGAAACACTGCAGCCGATATCATCTTCACCGATGACCATCTTCCCTACCGCGACCTGGTGGTGTTTCTCGCTCTCAGCACGCACAAGCGCGTCGTTTTCCGCGCTGTTTCCGAGAAGCGTCTCGCCGGCTGGCGCGACCAGGCGGAACGGATCGGTTATGGAATCGAAATTTTTTCCGAAGACAACACCCGGGGCCTGGTGCTGGCGCGCGAAATACCGAAAGCCTCGCTCCCCTCTTCAATAAGCGAACAGGATCTCCATCCTGCCCTCGGCCTTTTTTTCGGCCTGCGGGCAAAACGTTCGTTTCAGATTGATTTTGTCCTGTCAACTCCTTTCCGCCACCTTGTCGAGTGTTTCGGTTACGCGATCGAGGTGAAACGGGACATCGGCGCCGCGGAAAAGGACCCGTTTCTGCGGCGCATGAAGATAAAGGCGCGGCAGCGGCTGTCATCGCAGGATCAGCTCTTCACCGTTACTGCTGATTTTTCCGGCTCCCCTCAGCCCGACAACGGGACAGCCGACATCCTGCTTCCCGGCGACGAAGTGCTTATGGCGCTGTTCCTGACGGCTAAATCGCTTATTCACCGGGGCATGCTCGTCATCGACAATGCGCCGCTTGAGCCCTGGGCAGGGCCGATAGTGACGCTCATGCATAAAATGGGGTGCAAACTGTCGCAGCAGAAGATGTGCCAGACCGCCTTCGGCTCCGCCGGTATGGTAACACTGTCGAAATTCGACTTGACAGGACAAAAAACCGATTTTATTCCACAGCACCACGCTGCCTTTCAACTTCCGGCAATGGCCGTGCTCTCCGCGTTCAGCGAAGGGCAATCGCTCTTCCGGCGGTTCGATGATCTGCGGCTTAACGATCCGGACGGTATCAAAGAGCTCGAAGTGTGTCTGAAAGCCATGAATGTGAAATTCGGGGATATTCCCGACGGTTTTATAATAAAGGGAGGTTCGGAATACGACGGCTTCGATCTCATCGAACCGCTGCCTTCCCACATGGCCGGCGCTTTCGCGGTTGCAGGACTGCGCTGCGCTCAAGTCCACGCCGGCCAGGTCGTCCAC
>CAISVC010000529.1 GCA_903888815.1 uncultured Fibrobacterota bacterium | reverse complement strand
CGCTATTTCAATGCCGCAGGCTATGATCCGGCGGGCCGGATACAAGGGCTTGAGCGCAACCCGGCAAACCTTCTGCCAGTGGTCATGGAGGTTGCTGCAGGAATCCGGCAGAAGATCGAGATTTTCGGCAACGATTACGATACGCCGGACGGCACCTGCATCCGCGACTACATTCACGTGAGCGACCTTGCGGACGCGCACGTGCTGGCGTTTGAGAACCTTGTTAAAACTAAAAAAAGCTTTATCGTCAACCTCGGCAGCGAGGCCGGCATCAGCGTCACCACCATGGTGGAAAAGGCGCGAAAAATCACGGGCAGGCCTATTCCTTCCGTTATTGCGCCGCGAAGGCCGGGCGATCCGGAAAAACTTATCGCCTCGTCCAAAGAGGCGTTTGAAATGCTGGGCTGGAAAGCGCGCCTGAGCGATGTGGAAACGTTATTGTCAAGCACGTGGAACGTGTATAAAAACATTAAACGGCAGGGTTAAACCAGGATTTTTTGTCCTCGATACGGCGTTTCCTGTTACTTCCTTTTTTTGCTTGCTTTTTTCGGCCCCAAAATGCCCCGCGGCCCTTCTTCGGGCCCGAATGCTCCGTTTTTCCTGAGTGGTAGGTTAATGGGTAGCCGCAAGACGGGAAGAAGAATAATACCCGTCCTCGTGCAGTTTTTTCACCACCAGAGAACGCATAAGCGTAGAAACGTTCTCTATCCCCTGGTCCTGTGCATAACGGGAAACCAGAGCATAGAGATCGGGTTTCATTTTTACCGAGACCAGCTTAGGCTTCTGCTTTGCTATTTCCTTCTGTGCGGCAAGGTACACATCAATAACGCCCGGGGCTTCGGCCAGGATCTCTTTTTCCGAGTCACCCGCGATATAGCATCCGTCAAGCTCCTTGACCTCGGCGTACATTTTATAGCCGGTTTCACCGGCGTCGGGCTCGTGATACAGTTCCAGCGTGTATCCTTTGACATGCACGTTTTTCACCGTCTGGGCAGTTGTTTTTTTCATGGTTCCACCTCCGGCCTTCATGCCGTTTTTATCTGTTTGATTATCTTGATCGCAAGCCCTTTTCCTATGTTCTTCCCCTTGTGCATCGGAATGACCACGATCTTTGTTCCGTTCGTGAAAACAGCGTGGCTCGTGCCCTGCTGCCGTATTTTCCAGAAACCGAACTCCTTTGCCAGTGCCGCAAGATCATGATACGAAAGATTGCCATACCGGCTCATAAGGAATTCGTTTCCAGGGATATAATAGTAAATATATGTATATATTAAATATACTAACAGATAGAGAGAACATCAATAGAAACGATGTTCCGGGTGTTTATTCTTCACAACTCCCCCTTAAACGCCTGGTGCAGGAGCGACTGAAACAGGGCCTCAGTCCGCGAGCTGGAACGGGATTGAAGGGATTCGAGGGAACGGAGGGAGGAGACGCGGGAGGAGAAGGGAGAAAAATTCAAGACCGTATTTCCCGCTGGCGAACGTTTTTTACAGTTCACCGGGACCGTACCACTTGAACTGCCCGCGCCAGGCGACTACCGGCTCGACATCACGGCTGATGAGGAAGGCAGGCCGTTTGTGTATGCATACAATATCGAGGGGACGGAAAAACCAGAATAACTGTTAATCGGAATTACCTCCCTCGACCGGGAGGCTTGAATAGCATAGCTTTTATAGGTACCAGGATGGCGAAAACGGACCTGCGGGTGGGAACGCTGGAAGGAGGGTTTAAATGCCAAGGTACGTTATTAAAATGAATGTTGTAATGATGGGTTTAGAAACTATTATTATTGATGATCCGGCTGATTATCAAGTTGGTCAAACGATTTCAATTTCTCCAAAAGTTCCCACTACTGTTCAAGATCAAAATGGAAATGGAGTCACTATTTCACCGGGAGTATCAATGGCGGGGATAGTGATTGATAAGAGATATTGAAATAAAAGGAGACACGGTTGGAGGTTCGCCTCGCGGGAAGTTCTTATCGGGGTGTTTTTGGTATCGATATCTCCCTAAGAGGAGACTTAAATATCATATTTTTTTAGGTACCTGCCTCCTTGTCAGGAGATTTGATTATTGTAGCCTTTTTAGGTACCAAAATGGTGGTTTAAGGGGTGAAAACAGCCGGTTTTTGAAGTCAACTTGAGGGATGAGGTCCGACTCCAAAGGAAGAAGGGCGTGCGGATAGTGTAATAGTTGACACCGTCCCTTGAGTCACCGTCCCTTGAGTATCCGCTTCAAACGGGCGCTTGCGGCCCTGCTCTTGACAATATAAAATTGGTTGCACAGGTTCGACCCCAAAGAAAGCTGAGGTGTTGCTATGTTTTACAAAGTAGAGGTATTTGATGACGGCGATATTTTTATTACAAAAACAGAAGTAAAAAAGGAAAGGTAATTATAAAGCATCTTGCACAAGAATTATCTTGTGCATATGGGCTTTAGTCAACTCGAAACCTTTGAATTCATAGGGAAAACAGAAAACCGGG
>CAISVC010000528.1 GCA_903888815.1 uncultured Fibrobacterota bacterium | reverse complement strand
TCCTTTGGAATGCCAACATCTTCCTCACTCACCTTGAGCGTGGTGGGCAACGTGGCATTGCTTGAGCTTGTGGAAAACGCAGTCACCATGACCGGGATGATGCGCTTGAAGAATCCAAGCGGTTTTACTCTGGAGATAAAGCGAAGGATTACTCCGTAAACGATAAAAAGGAAGACAATATATCCTCCGAATACCACGACGGCATAGAGGAGCAGTTTTTCCAGAAGATCGATGCCGAAGCGGGCCACGACGTTGAAAATCAGGGCCGGCACCGCCACCGGCGCCAGTTTCATCGCAATGCCGACGATTTTCATCATCGTTTGCGAGATAACCTCGAGCACGCCGGTTACCAGACAAACCTTTTCCGATTTTATCATGGTGAGCGCCGCACCCATCATGAGTGCGAAAAAGATCACTGCCAGCATGTCCATATTCACCATGGAAGCAAGCGGGTTGCGGGGAACAATGTTGATGAACGTATCGACGCCGAACCCTCCGCGGTCCTGGAAAGAGCTGCTTTTCTGCAGGATATCGCCGCGGTAGGTGTCAAGGAGGCGCGTCTGGGTCTCCTTGTCAAAACCCTCTCCGGGCTTGAAAAGGGCCGTTGAGGTCAGTCCCAGAATGGTACCCAGGGCGGTGAGCATAAGAAAAAACACGAGCGTCTTCATGCCGATGCGCCCAAGCCGGCGCAAATCGCCGAGATTGGTTATCCCTACGGTCAGCGTGGAAAAAACAAGGGGAACAACGGTCATGAACAGAAGATTGAGGAAAATGCGGCCCAGCGGACCGGTGCCATATTTTATAATATACCCATTAGTAAACTTTCCGAGCCATGGATATTTTACCGATAGCAGGTTTACGAAGATGCCCGCCACAATACCTGCCGCAAGGCCGATCAGGATCTTGGTGTGAAGAGCCGTGGGGCGCCGTTTATTCATAGAATCTCAGATAAAAACAGTAGGTCGCAGAATCGGGCCTGTTAAAAATTCCATTTACGCGATGTCCTGACGGCAGTTACGCAGCGACCGGACCGCCGTTGCTCCTTTTTTCATATCTGCGATACTTTTATGGGTTTAATATATCATTTGCTGCAATTCAATTGCAGCATGATAATTAGACCCATACATTCTGAAAATCACCGAATACAGCGGCATGAATTATAATCTATCCGTCCTCGGTAAACAGGATTTATTTAATCCGCACTAAAGGTAACTATGGAGAAGAAACCGGCACCCATCAAATGGCGCGTCGCGACAATCGGGTTCGGGTGCTGTCTCGTTTTTTTCTCCTGCAACCGGTCCGAACGCGTAGCCCTTGCCCTTGATTTTTCCCAGGCGCACACATGGCGGTACATGTTCGGGGTTGACATAACCGGAAGCGTCGCGTCCCCGGATTCTTCGCGGAATTTTTCAAGCAGCCTGCGGACGTATCTTACGGGAGAGTGGTCGCCGCACGACGTCGGCGCAATCAGGTTCAGGACCGGCCAGACAATGATTTCCTCCAATTTTCTGAGCGAGCAGGAACGGATTCACCTTGAGCGTCAGTTTGAAAACCAGGTGATTTTTCTTTCTCCCAAAGAGGGCTCGGTTTCCGCGGTCGATACCGCACTCCCGGTGCTGCTCAACATCGGCGGATGGGACCTGTTCCGCAGTTTCTCACGCGTGCTGCCCGTGCTTCCGGAAGCGCCCCAGCGAATCGGCGGTTCCTGGGACCGCGAACGCACTTTCCCGCTCGAAACCAGCAAGGGCAACGCCACCGGGTGGCTGTACCAGTCGTTCACGTTTGACAGTATTACCGGCGCGAACTCATCGCGCCATGCATCAATAAGCTGGCGGTTTTCATACCGTATTCAGCCCGACTCCGCATCGGTTCTCGATTCTCTGTCTCTCCGGGGCGCAGGCAGCGGAAATACGGTCATCGATATTGATAAAAAACGAATGGTCAAGGCCCATGCCTTTTTTGAGGTACCTCCTAAAAATGGCGCGCGGGTAAAGACAGCATGGCAGGAATCGGTGCACCTGG
>CAISVC010000527.1 GCA_903888815.1 uncultured Fibrobacterota bacterium | reverse complement strand
GTTGCGGTTAACCCGGGCGATTTCACGTTCAAGGGCCTCATGAAACGACCGGTGATTCGCGATGCCGGTCAGTCCGTCGGTTTTGGCCTGCTGCCGGGCCTGCTGTACGACATAGCCGTGTTCAATAAGCGGCGAGATCACCGACGAAACAATGTGGAGAAAATAGGGGTCACCGATTTCTGATACCGCCTTCTCTTCAAGAAAAACCACCAGCATGCCGATGGTGGTACCGGTGATGATCATGGGAATGGAAATCGGACGTACTGTCCCGAGTTTCGGCGCTGGCCCCTCTTTCCCTTTGAAAATAACCGTGGGGATTTTCCCTTCCCGGAACCGCTCCTTTTCGATAAAAGGAAACACCGAGTCACCGTACTTGAGCAGCAGCGTACTTACCTGGGCTGCATCAATCTCGCCGGCCGCGGGCATGGCGTAGACTTCCGTGAATCCGAGCACACCGACCCCGACGATGCTGAGCAGCACTCCGTTCTGCCGGTTGGCTTCTTCCAAGGCGATCCGCATGATCTCGGGAATCTCAACCGACTGCGTGAGCTTCCGCGTGAAATAATAAAGTCCAGTAATGTCTGAAAGGTGATCCTTGAACTCCTGCGACATATCGTCGGACTTCTGCATCAGCGAAATGCTTTTCAGGTGAAAAAGGCGGGAGGCGATCGCTTTTTCCATCTGCGTAAGAAAATTGGCGAGCGCTATCGGTTTTTCGATAAAGGAGGCGGCGCCGAGGTTGATGGCTGCGCTTGCCGACTCGAGCGACGCATAGCCGGTCATGATCAGCACTTCAATGTATGCATCCTTATTCTTGGCAAAACTCAGAACGTCGGTTCCGGACATGTCGGGAAGCCGCATGTCGACCACGACCACATCGAAGTCTTCCTGTTTAATCTGCGTGCACGCCTCTTTGCCGGTACGGCAGACCTTGACTTGATAGCGCGATTCAAGGGCCAGGCTCAGGAAATCGCAGACGCTGGGTTCGTCGTCGACAATGAGAATCCTGCATTTGGAAGGCTGGGTGATTTCTGAAGCCATACAATAACTCTCCCCTTTCCCCGAATTAACTCCGCATACTGAACGGGAAATGAATCGGCATGATATTGATATATAGTGTAAAATACTAAATGAGCCTTATTGCCGAAAATCGTTTTCGTTTTCAGCAGGCGCCTGATCTCGTGATTGACCTCACAACATAGAAGGACGAGATCGATTACCGGTACGCGGTTCTTCGCGAACTCTTTTTTTAACAATTGATAGAGTAGATTAATTTCGGCGCTGTAACGTTTCATAGGAGATTTTCAGCTCAGCGCCTTATTTACTATATCCGAAAGCCCCTGCAGCGTGAAGGGCTTCTGTATAAATGAGTGCACACCTTCCTGCATAAGACTGTTGATCTCGTCATCCATGGTGTGGCCTGAGGTGATAACGGTTTTAATCTCCGGGTTGACCGCTTTCATGGCCTTGAAACAATCCGCACCGTTGAGTTCCGGCATGGTGAGGTCAAGCAGGATGAGGTCGATGTCCCGGAAATGCTCGCGATAATGCGCGACCGCCTCTTTGCCGTTGCTGCATGAGGTCACCGTGTATCCCTGTGCGGTAAGTGCATCGCGGGTCATTTCTCTGACAATGTTTTCGTCTTCGACCAATAGGATCCTGCCCGATCGCTTTCCTGCCGGCTCTGATTTTTTTTCGGTTTCAATTGCTGCCGGTTGATCAACAGCAGGGAGATACACCACTACCGTGGTACCTGTGCCCTTTTCGCTTTGCAGCTCTATGAACCCGTTATGGTTCATGACGGTACCATAGACGCTGGCAAGGCCGAGGCCGGTTCCTTTCCCTTTTTCTTTCGTTGTAAAGAATGGTTCAAATGCTCGCGCCCTTGTTTCTTCATCCATGCCCACGCCCGTGTCCGTCACCGAAAGCCTGATATAATCTCCCGGCAGCACTTTGTAGGGATATGATTGCGCCCGCGCTTCGTCTATCGTGATGCCGTCTGTTTCAAAGGTTATGGTGCCGCCGTCGGGCATGGCGTCGCGCGCATTAAGGCCGAGGTTCAGCATCGCGTTCTGCAGCTGCGATTGGTCGCCCATGACTATTGACGGCTGCGGTCGGAAATTTGAGGCAATATTGATACGTTTGTCAACAGTCCGCTCCAGAAGGGCCATGGCCGCTTCCACCGTCCTGTGCAGGTCTACGGCAGCGACCTGGTACTTGCCCTTGCGGGCGAAGGCTAACAGCTGTTTCGTGAGATTGGAGGCATTCTGCACGGCATTCACGATTTTTTCCGCAATTTTCGCCTCGGCGGGCAGGGAGGCGGAAAGTTTCATGTGCAGCAATTCGGCGTATCCCGAAATACCCGCAAGCAGGTTGTTGAAATCGTGAGCGACACCGCCTGCCAGACGACCGATCGCCTCCATCTTCTGCGCCTGATGCAGCTCCTCCCTGAGCATCTGTTTTTCCTCTTCGCTTTTCCGGCGCTGCGAAACGTCGCGTGCGATGCCGAGCACTATTTTACGTTCTTCGATTTTTACAGGATACGTGGTAATTTCCACATGGATCTGGGTACCATCTTTCCGGTTCAGGGTGAATTCGTCCGGTCCTGTCGGCTGACCAAGAGCATTTCTGACAAGCAGTTTGGCCGCCAGCGGCATCTGGGAAAGAGGCAGCAGCTTGAGTGAAAGAAAGCTTTTTCCGACGAGTTCTTTTTTGCTATATCCAGTTATCCGTTCAGCTTCCCGGTTGCCGTCAATGAAAGTGCCCCGCATGTCGTTCAGGTAAAAACCATCAGGAGCGAATTCGAACAGGGTTTTAAATAGTTTTTCAGATTCTTTAAGCGCATCTGCGGTCTGTTTGTGCCCGGCTATCTCGCGGCGGAGCTGTTCGTTGGCTTTTTTGAGTTCTTCGGCGGTTGAAACTATTTCAGACGAAAGTCTATTTGTGATTTTCTGTTGCATGGAGATGTTATGCGCTACGCATACGATTCCTATTCCCGGCAGCGTTGCTGTCGAAAGGTTCACCGGTATGACGTTGCCGTTTTTTGCCGTAAAGCCGGTTTCGAACTCGCTTTTCGGCGTCTGCATTATGATTGCGGTCAGACGCGACTTCTCTTCCTCTGTACCGGCAATAATGGCCCCGATCTGCTTGCCCTCCAATTCCTGGCGATCATATCCCAGTATGTCGAGCGTTGCTTCATTGAGAGATGTGATGGTTCCCCGCTGATCGAGAAGGATCAGAAGGTCTTTCATGGCTGAAATGATCTGTTCGGCTGCAATGACCGGCGTTATGCTGAGCAGACGGTACCGGAGCATCGCATACGCTATGCCGCCGGTCCAGAACAGAATGAATATATCGGCGATTGATGGCAGCGCGAATATGCGCATTTTGATAAGCACAACGTTTGTTATGGTGCCGAACAGCAGCGGTAAAAACCCCCAAACGACGATTAATGAAGCTTGACGTTTAATGATAGGGATGCTGCTGTTTTTTCCGTACCTGAAAATCAGCAGAACGCCGATGCCTGAAGCGAAAAGGTAATAGGAGAAAAAAAGATACGGCCAGAAGGAGTCGTTCCAGACACCCTCCCAGCCGAAATAGATCCGTATATGATCTGAAAAGAGAGAATTCCCGCTCCATTGCCTGATCTCGATGAGGAGTGGAAGGGAAAAAAGTGACAGAAGGAAATACGGAGCGGTGGCGAGCCGCTGTTTTTGCGTATACAAAACGGCGAACCACAGGAAAAAACCGCCGAACGGAACCCAGCCCAGCGATCCGATGTTCTCAAAAAAAGCGGCAGTTCCCTTTGATACAAGGGGATTGTGAATGAAAGTATAGGAGAAACTCCAGATGAAAAAGCAGGAAAATAATGCGGCGCAGATCCGGTTCAGAAGCGCATGAGGGTCTTTCAAAAGGATAATTACCCCGAGTGTAACGAAAATCACTGCAGCAAAGAAATGTACATAGGAGAATATATACGCCATTTTCCGGCCTTTTGAATTTCAATGTGCCATGCACGTATATCATACGTGGCCGGGTATGACCCTGTCAAGACAAACCGGTAACGACCGCCCGAATTTCCGATATTGTGCTGCATTTCTCGCCTCTTCAATACTCGAAACGCTGGTGACATTGAAACAGGGAATGGAAAATATCTCCACGAGCGCTGAAAGGATGTTTTCGTCATCTTCAACAACAAGAAGATTGATGCGCTTGGAGAAATAGTGTGATAGATTATCAGCACTGCTTATAGTATTTTTTTCAGTAAAAGCAGACCGTTTTAATTTTACCTGCGGTCCATTAAACTTCTGGCAGATCGTGTACAGATGGGGATTCGTCATATTTCTTGCCTGTAAAAGTACATAGTGGTATCATCTGACTCTTACGGAAGAAAGGTATAACGCTACAGAAGGAGTACCTGTGAACGGGATTGCCACGCCAGATAAAACACGCGTCCTGATCGTCGACGACGAATATCCGATCTGTAAAAGCATAGCGGAACTGCTCGGCTATCTCGGCTATAAAGCCGATTTCGTTCAGAATCCGGCAAGCGTTCGGGAATTTCTGGACAAAAACCCTGAAGTCGATATCGTGCTGCTCGACATCAATATGGGCCTTGGTCTTAATGGGATTGATCTCCTGCCCATTATCAGAGAAAAAAGCAAATATACGCAGGTTATAATGTTCACCTCGGAAGACAAGCTTGAGGTCGGCGTGGAATGTATGCGCCGCGGTGCGTACGACTACATGACCAAACCTTTCGACGAGCAGCTCTTTATCAACAAGGCGGCCGGCGCCCTCGAACGAAAAAAAAGCCTGCAGCTCAACGACCTCTATCTCGGCATCCTCTTTCACGATCTTAAAAATCCCCTGCAGGGGATCATGAGCGGCGTGGAACTCCTGCGCATGTCACTTGCGCAGACCGCCCTCACCGACATGCAGAAAAAAATGTTCCGCGCTACGGAACAAGCGATCAGCCAGATTCTGATGATGATCAACAACATCGTTGCGGTCTCTAAATTCGAAAGGGGCACGCTTTCGGTCCGGCGTGAACCCTTTATTGTCCAGAAAGAGGCGGAGGACGCCCTCGCGCCCCTCAACATCCCGGCACCCGCCTCAGACCGGCCGCCGTTTTCCCTGCGCTTCTTTACTGAAAAAAATATCACTGTCGTCACCGACAAAGACCTCTTCTGCCGCGTGCTGGTCAATATCGCGAGCAATGCCCTGCGCTATGCCGCCGACAAATCAACGGTACAGATCGAATTTTCCGAAGCGGAAGATAGCCATCTTCTGGTGAGGGTCACCAACACGGGATCGTTCATCGAGGAACCGGCCCGTGAAGCGATTTTCAATAAATTTTCCAGCGTCCAGCTCACGGCCGGCAATGCGGGATTTCAGAATTACGGACTCGGCCTTACCTTCAGCAAAATGGCGGTTGAAGCCATGGGGGGCCGCATCTGGATCAGCTGCGAAAAAGACGTTCCCTCGACAACATTTCATTTCACGGTCAAAAATTTCAGCGAGTGATCGGGTTGTTTTTCCCGCTATAAGCACATTCTTCTGTTTTTGCAGCCGCTCACTATATATTGGGGGTTCAAACAAAAACACCACACTATCTTGTGTTTTTTTACCACAAATTGAGTCGTGTGGATACCACCATTTAGTATATTACCTCCGCTTCTTTTTTTCTTACCCCTCGTCATGGAGGTACAAATGGCCTTTGAAACAGTCACCACCGAAGCGGTACTCCCCGGCTGCATCCGCAAAGAAAACGCGTGGAACATCATCAGCGATTACACCCGCTATTCCGCGATCATGGACAACGTCGACAAGGTCGAGATCACCGAGCGGTCGGGTGAGGTGGGAATTTCGCGGTGGTACGTTACGGTCGAAGAAGCGCCGCTTTACTGGGTCGAAAAAGACTTGTTCGACAAACGCAGCTATGAAATCGTCTTCAAATCGATCGAAGGCGACTTCGACAACATCAACGGACACTGGCGCATCATGGACAACAGCATCGACTCAGGAATCACCATATACTTTGAAATACAGTACAACCTCGGCATACCGGTCATCGAAGAAGTGCTGGGACATATCCTTAAAGACAAGATGAAATCCAATATCGACCGTATGATGGCGGCGGTCAGAAAAGAGCTCTGCGGCAAGAATATTGACGAGAGAAAATATCCGCGGCATATCATCGGGCACCCTTATGCATGCTCATACAACAGGACGCCCCTCAGCCTGTTCGTGCTGAACATATCGGCGGGCGGCATGATGGCCCGTTTCGTCCCCGGCGTGAACGGCGCCGGCTCCCTGGACATCGCGTCCGCGCTGGTTGATGTCGCTGCCGTACATGCCGATCAAGCCGCGGACCGCTGCCGGTTCGTTTTCCGCGAGGCCATTGACGATGCGCTCCTCAAGCACCTGACCTCGCGCCTTGCCGCCGACAGCGCAAATCTGCCCGGGCAGTCGGCCGGGGAGCCGCAACGGCGAGCAGCTTAGGAGAGCCGCCTCCCTTCCGGTCTCCCGCATGTTATGAACACCTCGCGTCCTAGATTCGCACTCATCGGCCATCCGGCGGACCTCCCCCTGTTCCGCGCATATATCAATTATCTCAAGCCCGGCAAGACGTTCCGCGACGAACTGATCCTCAAACTTTTTGAATGGACCCCGCCGTACAAAGCGTGCTCGTGGAACGATGTTTCGCTTGACGGCAGGACCTTCGGCGACGGCATTCTCGTGATGGTGCCGTTTCTGCCCGAGATGCGGGACATCAGCCTGAAAACGGTCATCAAAAAGGTCGAAGGTGCCATCGCCATCGCCGCGGCCGAGGGCTGCATCGTCGCCGCGCTCGGCGCGTTCACCTCCATCGTACTGCAGGGGAAAGAAGAGGAGATCGGCCGCAGATACGGCATTACCTTGACATCGGGCAATACCACCACGGCCGCGCTCATCGTACGTTCGCTGGAAGAACTCATGCCCCGGTTTAACAGAACGCTCTCTCAGGAAACCGTTGCCGTCATCGGCGCGTCCGGCGATATCGGCGCCGGCGTTATGTTGTGGCTGGGCACCAGGGTAAAGAAACTCATCCTGACGGCGCGCAACGGTGCGATCCTCGAGCAGATCGTTGCACAACACAGGAACGGCATAACCGCTGATACCGAAATAACCATTGACAATGCGGCCGCCATCAAAAAAGCCGGCATAGCGGTATTTGTCACAAGCGCCTACCGGCCGCTCTTCAGCCAGGAGGATTTCGCTCCGGGCACCATCGTGTGCGACGCTTCCGCCCCGCTCAATGTCGATGTCAACGGCGCAGTGCGGTCAGACCTGTTCCTCTATCACGGCGGCATCGCAAAGCTCCCCTGCCGGCTCGATCCCGGCTTCGACATCGGCCTTGCCTCGCCCGACCATCTCTACGGCTGCATGACCGAAGGGCTGCTCATGGCGTTCAACCCCGGCCTTCCGCCGTCGCTCGGCAGGGGAAATATCACCTCCAAAAAAATCCGGCACTATCTTGAAGAATTGGACCGGCACGCCATTGCCCCGGCTTATTCTTCCGGGAAAAAAATCCTTGCATAATCGGTTTTTAAGGGTATAATTATCTTTTTTAATTCTTACACCCTGGCAGGCGCATTTTGAAGGAAGGAAAAGGCGCACTTCGTTATTTACCCAACAATATTCATGTCACGGTGTCTTGGTTTTCACCAGAACGGTTTGGATATAACTAATTCATAATTCTCATATTACATACAACGAAATTGATTTCGTTGCCTAAACATCCCGCACAAGGTAATATATAACCCATTGTTTCTCATTCGCTGAAAACACTGTTGTATATAATCGCAGGAAAGGGCCGTTCTCATGAAAAAAGATGGAATACAAGAGAAACTGTTTGCCATACTTAAAAATGATTTCAACATAAATCTTGACGGGATCGATCCCGACAGGCCCATCTTCGAACAACTGCCCGTCGATTCGATGCAGATGGTATCCATCGCCGTAAAAGTCGAAGAAACGTTCGGTGTCGAACTGCCCCTGACCTTCATGGAAAAACCAACGCTCAATTTTTTCATTCGGCTGATTGCAGAAGCAGCGGAAGGAAAAACTTGACCTCACCCTCTGCCTCTCTCTCCTATTAGAGAGGGAGAATTATCGGGGGATAGCAGTCTTTTATGCCCATGCTTACCGACCGTATACGTTTCAACCGCATTATTTTCCGCGATCAGGTGTTTACGCAGGAGTATTGCGTCAAGGCAATTGACGAATGCGCCAGGCATCTTGATAAAAATATCCGTTCCAACTCGCCCATCGTCTATTGTGTGGCGCCCAACCATATAAAAACCATTATCGGATTCCTCGCTATCGTCAAATCCGGCCGGGCCGCTCTGCTCGTTGACCCCAAAACAGGAAAGCTCGAATATGAGGAGATGCTCGCCGATACCATGCCTTCGGCAATAATCAGGATCGACCCGGAAACCCTTGAATTCGACCTTGGAAAAGAGATCGAGTTGACCGATTACCGGATGGATCCTGCGCTTGTCCGTGAGCTCGATGACGTATGCATTCTGCTTTACACTGCCGCCGAAGACGGGTATGCCAAAGCGGCCATGCTGACCCACCATAATATCCGCTCAAATGCGCTTGCAATAGCCGAAGAAACCGGCGTTCATCAGCAATCCATCTCTTGCGTGCTTCTTCCATTCAATCACCTGTACGGTTTTCAGAACAGCGTCGTTGTACCTCTTGTGGCAGGCAATTCGGAGCTTATCTGCACTATCTCGGATATTCTTAAGGTAAACCTTATAGCCGGAGAAATTTCCCGCTGTCAGGTCTCTCATATCTACAGCGTCCCTCTTATTTACTACCTGCTGAGCAGATCGCCCCACATTGAACGTATCGGACGGCAGGCGTATATGCTGATGAGCGGCGGATATAAACTGCCGGCTTCGCTGCGCGAGCGTTTTGAGCGGAAACTTACTATTCCGATCTATGAAGGCTACGGGCTTACCGAGGCGTCGCCGGCATTTACCTGTCAGAGCCCGGGCAAGCAGTTTGAAAAGGCTTCAATCGGCCGGCCCATGGTCAATTACGTGGTCAAAATCGTGGATGATACTGGTAATGAGGTCGCGTTCGGAGAAAAAGGCGAAATCTGGTTTCAGGGAGACACTATCATGAAAGGCTATTTCAACCATCCAGAAGCAACACGGCAGAAGATCTCGGATGGCTGGCTGCGCACCGGGGATTACGGGAAACAGGATAAAAACGGCAACGTCTTTTTCCTCGGCCTTAAAAAGAAGATGTTTAACGTTGCCGGCAACAAGGTGTATCCTGAGGAAGTCAAACGGCTCATGATGAAGAACGGAAACGTAGAAACCGTCGACTTCCGGAGCGACTATGAGGCCTTAACGGGCGACTCCATAAAAGCCAAGGTTCGATTTAAAACCGACTCCCCTTCAGCAATGGCCGACCTGCGGACATGGTGCTCGACGATGTTGACAAAATATAAAATACCCGCCTCTATGACCTCCGATTAAGCGGGTTCGTTCTTATATTTAGGTAATTATAAAGCATCTTGCACAAGAATTATCTTGTGCATATGGGCTTTAGTCAACTCGAAACCGTTGAATTCATAGGGAAAACAGAAAACCGGGCCAGATTGTTCTTCCGGAAATTCTGCTG
>CAISVC010000526.1 GCA_903888815.1 uncultured Fibrobacterota bacterium | reverse complement strand
GCCGCCTGTTCGGCCGGGCCGGCCTTTGAAGGATCGGGCATCAAGTGCGGAATGCGTGCCGCTCCTGGCGCTGTCGACTCCTTCGAAATAGAAAAAAACGGCGAGTCAATTGACTGGACAGCGATCGGCGAGGACAAACCCTCCGGCATCTGCGGTTCAGGTCTTATCAGCCTTCTCGGCGAACTGTTCAAGGCCGGTGTGATTGACGCCGGCGGCAGGTTTACAGACAAGGCGGCAACCGAACGGTGCATGACAATCGAGGGTACCAAAGCGTTTGTGCTTATTCGCGGCGTTGATTCCGCCCACGGCCGCGATATCGTCATTACCGAATCGGATATCGACAACCTTATTCGAACCAAGGCAGCGATCTATTCGGCCTGCGATTGCATGCTGTCAAACGCGGGGATTACTCTTGCAAATGTAAAAAATATCCTCATTGCAGGTGGGTTCGGACGCTTCATTGACCTTGAGGACGCCGTGCGCATCGGCCTGTTCCCCGACATCGGCCGCTCGCATTTTACTTATCTTGGCAACACGTCACTTGCCGGCGCGACGCTCGCCCTGCTTTCAAAAAAGTATCGCGATGAACTCCGGACCCTGCCAGACCGTATGACCTACATCGAGTTATCGAACGATCCCCGGTATATGGACTCCTATGTGGCGGCGCTTTTCCTGCCGCACACGGATTTGACAAGATTCAAAAGTTTTACTTAGAAGAACTGTCAGCCTTCCAGCCGGTCTCTCCCCATGTTCCTGCGCCCCCGCCGGTCGTACCTGAAGAGGGGGCAGGGCTTGCGGCCGCCGGTTGCGTAGACGGTGTTTCGGTCGAAGGAAGGGAAGATGTCCCCGTCGACCAATTGGAACCCGTTCCCGATGTGGAACCCGGGGCACCTGGGGATGGCGAGGTTGAAGGTGACGGTGAAGGCGATGTGGTGTTCAAGTTCTGTTCTGTCGGTGTATAGGCAGGGGCCGGCGTTGCAGCCGGTTCGCTGCTTGGTGGCGTATACGTCGGTGTTATCGATGTGCCTGAAGACGGATAAGAACCTGTATTGTTTTGGGTGCCATAGCCCATGCCTTCGTTTGACTTCAGATCGACCCAGTAGTCATAATTCGCCTGCCGCAGGATATTTTCTCCAAACGCCTTGGCATCGGCTAACCGGGCAAATGCGCCTATCCGCACTCGGTAGTAAGTACCCTGAAGAGTCGTTGTAGGATTCTGAACCTCGGTCACATAGGCAGGATACCCTTTTCCCTTAATCGAGGCGGTCAGCTCATCCGCAGCCGCTTGCGAGGAAGAAGCAGCTATTTGCACAACATAGCGGCCATTTTCGGAAAATTCTGGAGTATATGATTCCGGCGTCGCCGGCGTACTCACGGAAAAGGTTTTAGAGATCTTTTTTGACTTGGCCCCGGCCCCTTTTGAGTCTTTGTAAAACTCATTAAAAACATCCATGCTGTCCTTTTTGGAAGCAGTATCGGCTGCAGGGGTGGTTGCCACGGTCGGGATCTGGACATTCTGACCCTGGCTCTGCGCCTGCTTAGGTTTTTTTCCGCACCCGGAAAAAAGAAATCCAAAAACCGTTATCGCTATCAGCAACGTTCTGAAAACCATATAACCTCCCAGGTTATTTTTTCACTCGTATCGGCTCTCGGGAGTCGCCCCGGATCATTCTCCTTTTCGGATACTTCAAGAAAATAAGAGCTCGTACCAGGTGTTGTACAATAAAATAATATATTCTCCTTCCCTCTCTCATTGCAATTCTTTTGGCAACTGACTTAACAGCCGTCGCGCTTCGACCGCCTGGGGCGTATCGCCATACTGCTCAACCAGTTTCTGCAACACCCGCACGCTTTCGGCTATCTGTCCTATGCGGAGTTTCTCGCTTGCCGTCTTCGAGAGCTCCGCGGCACGCTCAAGCCGTTTCGCATAATTTTTATTCCGGCCCAGAATGGGCTGACCGGCAGTATCGCAGGCGCTGAACCGGTATTCCCCGTAACCGACGGAAAGACAGGAGGACGCGCCGTCAAGCGAAGAACAGATCTCTTTCCTGTCAAAAACAAAAAACTTTTCCTGCTGCCGGTACCATGCCTCAAGCTTCAGCACTTCCGCAGTATTGAAGAAAAGCGTGAGACGCGCAGGCAATAAAATTCCTTCCTTTGTCTCGTACGCAAACTGATAACGGGCATTTGTGATTCCGGCAGCCGGGCGTTCGGCCGCCGTTGCGTCATAGGTCCTCGAATACCGGATGGTTGACAGCTCATTAACGACACGTGTAGCGGTGTCAATCGTCAAGGTCAGCTTGGTAAGCCAGCTTTCGTGGACAAACGCGCCCATGTCCTGATAGGTATAGGCAAAACGTTCGCCTTTAGGCACAAGGCAAATGACGAAAACCGGACGGCCGTTATAGACAGCGGTATCCTGCTGGAGGCGGGTATCGCGTATGATTTCGGCGTATTTTTCACCTTCACGGTATCTAATGATGGATTCAACCACGATATCGATGAGTTCAACAGGATTCAGAATGCCGCCGAGCAGTTCGCGTGTCTGGGCGGTATAACTTCCGTTCATTAGAAAAAGACCGAACGTTCTGCCGTCGAACCGTTCGCGGTAGACGGGTGGCTCAAGTTTAAGGCTGTCGAGCGCTCCTTTCATTTCCGCAGCAATCGTGCCGGAGAGGGTCACCGGTACGCAATACTTTCTGGGAAAATGCGGAAACAGAAGCTCCTGCGGGGACTTTATGCTTTTGATCAGCGTGTAACCGTCAGAGAATTTGGACGGCCCGGCGAAAAGCGGCACCGCTATAAAAAGCGTGCAGAGCGCGCTGACCGGCGCAGACGGCAATTTCATTTCAGAGCAGCCCCTTGGTTGTTGGAAGAGAATCTGGCGCACGCAGATTGATCGAACAGGCCTGCGACAGCGCCCGGCCGAATGCCTTGAAAACCGCCTCAAGCGAGTGGTGACTGTTCCTTCCCCGGATAAGATCGATATGCAGGGTGATTTTCGCATGATCGGTCACCGCTTTGAAAAAATCCTCAGCCAGATCGCATTCGAAATCATTGACCAGACGGTCGGCGAGGTTTACCGAATACACGAGGTTGGGCCTGCCGGCAATATCGAGGCATACGCGGGCAAGCGACTCGTCCATAGGCACATGGGCACTGCTGAAACGGGTGATGCCTCTGCAGTCGCCGAGTGACTGGGCGATCGCCATTCCGAGACAGATACCGATGTCTTCGGCGCTGTGATGGAAATCGACCTCTGTATCCCCTGAACAGGTGACTGACAGGTTGAAAAAACCGTGCCTGGCGAACAGGCTCAGCATATGATCCATGAAGCCGTTGCCGCTCCTCACTTCCGACTCTCCGTTGCCGTCAATGTCGAGTGAGAATTCAATATCGGTCTCTTTGGTTTTCCTGTTGATCGTAGCTTTTCTTTCCATAAAAACGCTCCTTGTATGGTTTACACCGTAAAAAATGAACGCAGCGCTTTTTTAAGCGATTCATTCTCTTCGGCCGAACCCACGCTTATGCGCAGGCTGTATTCGAGCATGGGATAGGACGAGACATCACGCACGAGGATGCCT
>CAISVC010000525.1 GCA_903888815.1 uncultured Fibrobacterota bacterium | reverse complement strand
CTTGAATGTCAATGCAAGTTGCTAATGACACCCCCGCGCACGTTGTACTACAACCGAAACGCTTTGCTATATATGTAGCGCAACATCAGTATTCCCGCTTTTCCTTCCCACAATATCCTCAATACCCCCTTGTCCTTGCCCTTGTATTACCCAACAATATATGCTATATTTACTATTTGTTGGGTAACATATCTTTTTTTAAAATTACCCAACATCATTAGTTATATTCGTATTGTGTTGGGTAACGGAGGCGCAAGACTATGAGCACCATTTTTCATATCATGAAAGAGGAGTACGAGCGGCTTGTCAAAGCCGAGAAGGCGTACCGGCGCAGGATAAGGCAGCTGCCGCAGGGCGCGCCGAGGGTCAAGCGCATTCGCGGCCACGACTATCTCTATCTTGCCCGACGCAAAGGGCCCAAAGTGGTCTACGATTACATCGGCAGCTCAGGCTCCAAACAGGCCGCGGAGATCCTCGAAAAGGTCAATAAGCGCAAGCAGTACGCAAACCTTCTGCGGGACATCCGCCCCAACCTTCGAGACGTGAAAAAGGTGCTCCGTGGAAAAATTTGACCTGCTGATAAAAGTCCTGCGCGACCTTCAGACCGCCGGCATCCTCAAGCATATCGTGTTGGTCGGCTCCTGGTGTCAGGACTTCTACCGTCATCTCTACGGCAACCCGGTCGAGATACCTGCGGCCCGTACCCTTGACGCCGATCTGCTCATTCCAAGGCGTCTGCCCTCGAACGTCCAAGGCAATATCTTCGAGATCATGGAGAAGAACCGTTTCGCCATCGAGACCGATTATCCTTCGGGTTATCAACGGTTCACCCACCCGGACCTTAAGATCGAGTTCCTGACCGATCCGGGTTCAAAGCCTGACGAACAGGTGTATCGGTTCAAACAGCTCGGCATTACCGCACAGGAACTGCGTTATATGGCGATCCCTCTCACCTATCGCAGGACGGTCACCTTTGACGATCTCTCGCTTACGATCCCTGAACCTGAAGCGTTCGCTTTACATAAACTGATCGTCTGCTGTCTGCGTAAAAAACCTGAAAAGGCGGTGAAAGACGCCGAGACCGCTAGAGGCATGCTCCTGTTCTTTGAAAGAAAATCTCATCATGTAAAACGTTTACACGAAATTTATGCCGAATTTCCCAGGGGCTGGAAAAAACGAGTCGAAAACGGCCTAAAAAAGATCGGCAGAGAACTGCCTCGCTGAACCGTCTTCTCAGCCATCAAACTGGGGTTCGATTCCCCATAGCGCTACCACTAATTTACCCCTCAGAAATTGCCCTTCCCGTTACAGAAAAGGCATTCTGAAGGGGTTTCCATTTTGTGGCCAGTTTAATCAAAGTCTACCGAATACCCCCAAGACCTACGGAAATGTGATAGTGCCGTGATAGTCTGTTGCATTAAACGATTATTCAACCGGGCATAAGATATGGTAAGGAAGAAAGAAAAAACTAGGGTTAATCATTCGAGAAGAGCTATCAAAATATAGACAACCATTATTATTTCAGGAAGGCGACATGATAGATGGAACTTTTTCCATAGAGACTATGTTTATGAGGTTGTAGAAAAGCAGCCTCCTGGGAGTGAATGAAGGATATTTTTTCACTCCAGGCCCATTAACCTAAACAG
>CAISVC010000524.1 GCA_903888815.1 uncultured Fibrobacterota bacterium | reverse complement strand
TGCACCGCGGTTTTAAACGCCCGCTTTTCGTCATGCCTGCGGTGGAGCGACTTCGCTTCTGCAAGAAAGAAGCTGGCGTACTGCTGCGTGATTCTGCAGGCTGATTCGCCAAGCACCCTCTCCTCGGAACTCTTCCGTTCCTCGAAGCGGCGCACGAAAGCCTTGACAAAAGACGAGCTTTTTTCCGCGTCAAAGCCGTACCGTGACGCCCGGCAGCAGTCATTTACAAGGCAGACAAGCCACTCCTGTTTCACGGAATCAACCGCCGGTACGGCAAGTTCGGAGCGGATCCTCGCCTTTGCCGCATAATAGCGCCGCCGGTCATTGACGCCGAGCTGATCTGCGGCGGCGTCGAAATCATCGATTGCACGCAACAGTCGTCCGTTTTTACGCTGCGCAAAGATGCACAACCGGCCTACATCATTCAGAATGGCCATGTCGTTCAGGATACCGTCTTCATAGTCGCCGATTTTTCTGCAGAACCCGGCTATATCTTCCGTGAAATCATCGTTTTTTCCATAGGTTGTATTAAGGTGACGAAACCATTTCTCGGCTGCCGGGGCCGCTTTGCCCACCATGTTAGATTCCTGCGCCTTGGTGGAGGCAAGCCTCGCATTACCGGGCAAGGGAAAGCAGAGGATCGCCGCGGCAACAACAGCGGCTTTGTATACTACCGGAAAAAAGCGCGTTTGGTTCATGAGGCCTCAATGCGCCGTCATGAATGAATAAATATCACCGGGCGTCCGTGCGATGTAATTCCCCGGCGCTATTGACCTGCCATCCAGGCCGAGAATTTTCCCGTTGCGGCCAAGCATTCCCACCCTGGCGCCCATGAGGTTGAAAAGGGCCGCAGGACCGCTACTCAGGACAGGCCTGACCATCTGCAGTTTGGTTTCGCGCACCGCAATGGGCCCGGTCCCCACATAGAACGTCATGGTATCGGCAATGGCGCTGATATTGTAAATGCGGAGACCCCATAATGAAGCGGGATTCGTGGAGGAAGAAAACTCGCTTTTATTCGGCTGATAGTAGAAATCGGTCGCCGCGCTTCCGGGGTTCGGCCACTGGGCGCCGGCCATGGCATTATTCCCGTCCGCCTCGACCACATACAGGCTGCGCTGGGTACCGGAAGTGTTGCCGCCGATGGTATAATCGAAGTGATAGAGCAGAATTCCCCTCCCCCGCAGGTTGCTCCATCTGCCGGTGTTCTTTACATTTGACCAGAAGAACATTTCCTGGGTCTTGGCCGGATTCACGTAGCGATACCCGGTGCCGTTGGGCCAGACTCTGTATCTCGCATTAGTGCTTGAGGTAATGTCAACCGTCGGGATCCAGCCCTGATCCGCACGGTAGAAATCGTTGACCGCCTCAGGGTTCACGTCGCTCATGCGGTTGCCCATGATACAATAATCGCCGAACCAGTAGAGGTCGGGCCAGCCGAAGATCATATGGCCGTTTTCATGGCAGAACACGTATAGGGTCAGGCTGTTGCCCATGTCGCTCATATTGTACCGGCCCACGCGAACGCCGTCACGTGTCTGACCCACGTTGCCCGAATGCGGCCACAGCCCCTGCGCAAAGGTCTGGCCTGATCCCGCATAGACAAAGTTGATGGCCTCGGTCGTGCCGTTTTTATCGTTGTCGTATTTTGAGAAATCGACCGATGGGTCGAAATAGTTCATCATCTCCTTGACCAAAGAATCAGACCCGGAATAGCCCGGCAACCCTTCATACCAGGATTTCGGGTGCTGAGCGCGGTAGTATCCGTACACGTCGTTTTCCAGATCCAGCTGTCCGTTTGACACCTCGTAATAATAATCGTGTACCGAACCCTTGGTGCTCCCCATGGTAAAGCCCGGCTTGTTCAGCCAGTCGGTGATCTGTGCCGCGGTAAAGACCGCAGGCCGGTCGCTGAAATCCACGATCATGGTGACCCCGTAGGTCAGGGCATTGGGATGGGAGTAGAAGCCAAAACCGGCCGCTGCTTTGGCCGGCGGGGAACCCGCGCTTCCCTTTCCGAGCGCGGCCAGATGCTGGTCAGGCCATTCGGTAACGACCTTCCCTTCCCAGACGATGAGGGAATAGGCCGGCTGGCATATTCCGGCAATTACGAGAATTTTAACGGCGGTTTTCCAACTGTGTACCATGAGACACCCCTCCCCGAAGAAGTGATATGTATGCTTAAAATATAGGTCGAACAGCTCATTATTGTCAAAAAATTAATGCACGTAACTCCATGACTGTTATCAGACAAGGTTATTAAAAAGTAAAAAGATCAATCACGCCGCTTCAACGGCGAATCCGGCCTGTCCCCAGGTGAAGGAAAGATCGCGGTCGGGCATGAACTTCGCCCTGAAGAATTTATAAACGAGGCGATTGGCGTCAGCGTCTTTGGTACGCTTACCGAATACCGGCTGGTTCCGTTCGTTGCAATAATCACTTTTTATCGTCATTAAAACACGATCCCGGCCTGCACCCGCACCGTCAGTCCATTGTCCATGAAGGTGTATTCGGTGTGCTTCCTGCCGGGGTACGCATCAAAGGAAACGCCGAAGTTGAAATCGTGGAGAGACTGGTAGCTCACCCCCATGGAAACGACGAAGCATTTCTGGTTGAGATTGCCGATGGCATTGCAGGAGAACGTCATCTGTTCGATGATAAAGCGGCTTATTGAGGTGAACAACGCCGCATAATATTTGGAATAGCTGTTCATTTCGTAAAGCCTTGAGGCGGGGCTCCTCTCACCTGAATTCAGGAGAAGCGCCAGGAGTTGGCCGACCCTTCGATCGTTGAACATGTTGGTATCATAGCCGGCATTGTTATAATAGAATTCGCCCGAAAGCATGAGACGGTCTGCCACGCCGTTCAGCGGGAAAAATTTTGTCAGGTTCACGGCGATCCGGGGAATCCAGGTATTCCCCATGTCGGTAAGTCGCAAAATCGAATCGCGCACGTCAAGGGTGGGCATGTCCCTGCCGTTGCGCAGACTCGCCTCTGCGGCGATAAGCACGTTGAACAGCTGCGAAGAGAGGTCAAAACCGAATACCGGCTGCCAGCCGCTGCGCTTCCATGCCGAAACCGCCATTTCAGTGCGGCCGAACAGGACCTCCGCCTTTATTGAAACAGGGAGGTCGCTTACGGTGGGCGCGTCATTGGCGTCGATAAACGAGTAGAAATTGAAAACCGTCCTGTACGGGATGTGCAGCTTCACTCCGTAGGTGCCTTCGCGATGCCCCATTTTGGCGATAAATGTTTTCCGTTCCACATTGACAAGGTCGGTAGGGTTCCACAAATTGCAGCGGCCCCACTGGAGCACCTGTTTTCCGGCGCGCACATAGATGAGCTTATGATAATTGGCGTCAACAAACAGTTCACGGAGGAATAGCTGCGCACCGCTGTCGGTGGTGAATACGCTTCCGCTTCCCGGGGGAGAAAGCGCACGGGTCGGCGTATAAGACGCCTCCATGTCGGCAAACGCTTTGGCGCCGCCTATAAGCCGCACATCGAGGAGCGCATTCCCCGCGATAAGCGAAGAAAATCCAGTATTATCGCTTTTCGGGTCGTCGAACCAGGTGCGTGAAAATGCCGGGTTTGCATAGGCGTTGACCTCGCCGGAAAAAGATACCGACTTTTTTTCCTCGGCATTTTTTATCGCTTCTTTTGTATTCACTACTTTCGCGCTGTCGACCGTTGAAGAAGTATCGGCGAACAGCGCATTCTCATCGACCTGATTCTGGGCGGGTGTAATAGTTATACAAAAGAGAATTGTTATGCCGATTATTATTTTTCTTGGCTTTTTGTTCTTCATTTTTTTGTCTCACCCCTCTTCTATCAGAGAGGGAAATTTTATTTATCAATTTGCATGCTACGTCTCTACAAAACCGGGAACGCCCAAAATTATTTATTTTACTTGCTTAAATTCTCCAAATATGCCTTTGTAAATATCGCGTCGTCGAGCTTTTCGGTGATGATGCCCGCGATTTCCACGATGGTCTTGTTGCCCTTTTCGAACTCATCGACGAAAATCTGTTTGACCGGAACGTATTTCCCGAGCACGGTCGTATATTTCAGGATATAGCTGGTGGCCATGAGCGTTTTCGAGCTCGAATAGGCTTCGTCCTTGAGCTGCAGAAAGTTGTCCTTCCTGACCCAGAAAACCCGGAACGGGTATGACACGTCGTTTACCTTTGCCTTGACTTCGAGCCGGTACACCGGGATGGCGCCCAGTTTCTCCTCGCGGATGAGCTCGCTGCCGCTCGAGTCTTTTGCGGTTTGATAGAGCTCGGTGAGCTTGCGCGTCTCAAAATCCTCGCCGTGCGCGTCCGACCCGCCGATCGACTCGTCGCGGTTGATATGCTGGAAGGTGCGCGTGTTGCGGCGGTACATCCAGAAATTGTCGCCGATCCGCAGGTACCCGTTGCCTTTTTCCGATTCGGGCACGCTAAACACAATGAGAAAAGCGTTGTCCCTGTCGCGGCGGTAGTACTGCATTTCGAAGATCTTGGTGCCCTGGTTCGTCTTCTGCTGGGTAAGTGTCACCGAGGCACGCGCGTCGGTCGAGATGTTGATATTGTCCTGCATCTTTTTGAGTATGGTCTCGATCGGTGGCTGTGCCGACGCGACGACCGCTGCGATAAAAATCAGAGTAACGATGCGTTTCATCATGGTGTCCGTCCTTTATTCGTAATGCCGCATTGCGTTTGCGGCGGAAATATTCGACGCGCGCCGCGCAGGAAAATAGGCGGCGGCGACCGCGATACCGACGATGAGAATAATATAGCCCAGCGTTCCGATCGCCGTGGGCGCGAAAAAGAGATGGCTCCGGACAAGCAGCATGCCGAAGGGGTTGTCCTGCGTGTTGAACGTGATCTGCGATAAACCCCACATGGCCGCAAAGGCGAGCAGGGCGCCGGCGACCGAGGCGAACAGCGCCAGGAAGCCGGTTTCGATGAGAAAACTCCTGCGGACATCTACCTTCTGCATCCCGATCGCCCGTACGGTTCCGATCTCACGGGTGCGCTCGCGGATCGTCATGCG
>CAISVC010000523.1 GCA_903888815.1 uncultured Fibrobacterota bacterium | reverse complement strand
TTTGTCCATTCGAAATATGACAAGGCCGCCATCAAGCCTCAATACGAGCGAATAAAGCCATAGGAAAAGGTTATAATAATATTTGAAAGTATTGCGGAATAATGGATGCGGAGGGATGGCATGAAAGGTTTTTTAAAAAAGTTGCCAGAACAGGCGGTGAGGGTTGTTGTTGTATTTTTGTTTTTTGCGGTGGGAATGTTTGTGATCAGACAGTTCATTATCCCGCCCAAAATGAAAGATCCAGCTTTACAGAAAATGTCTTCCATGGATCGGGAAGCAGCCAAGGATATCCAGTATGCCGGCGCCCCGGCCTGTGGGCAGTGTCACGAGAAGGAACCTGCATTAAAAAAGATCGGCTACCATCGGGATTTGTCCTGCGAATCCTGTCATGGCGCCGCGCAAAAACATGTCGATAATCCCACGGAAGTGAAGCCCACGTCGCCGAATAAGCGCGACTACTGTTCCTACTGCCATAAATACAATTCCTCCCGGCCGACCGGATTCCCACAGATTAATCCGGATACGCATAACCCGAGGAAACCGTGTATAACCTGTCATAACCCGCATAACCCGAAACTGCCCACGACGCCCAACTCCTGCGCCGCCTGTCATGCGCAGATTGAAAGGGCCAAGGCTGGATCGTATCATGCGATGATTGCCTGTACCGTTTGCCACACGGTGCCGGAAAAACACAAGACCTCTCCCCGAACGGTAATGCCCACCAAACCGGATAAGCGGGAATTCTGTGGAAAGTGCCATAGTAAGGGTTCTCCCCGCAAGGGCGTGCCGACTGTTGATATGGCCACCCATGGCGAAAAATATATTTGCTGGCAGTGCCACTATCCACATACGTTAGGAGGAATCTAATGGATCGGCGAGACTTCTTGAAACACCTTGGTTGGGTTATTTCATCAGGCACTATCATGGGGGGAATGTCCGCAGACGCCTGGGCAAGAATACTCAACAATAACTACGATACCACAAAACATTACTATGGGATAGGAATTGATATCAACAAGTGCATCGGTTGCGGCCGTTGTATGCAGGCCTGTAAAACGGAAAACTCTGTGCCCGCCGTTCCCTATTACTTTCGCACTTGGGTGGAAAGATATGTGATCAAGACGGACCGGACTGTTTCTGTCAATACCATCAATATGGAAAGGGATGAACAAGTCGATGTTATTGCAGAAAAGGATGTGCTGCGCAGTTTTTTTGTGCCGAAGCTCTGCAATCAATGTGATCATCCGCCCTGCGTTCAGGTTTGTCCGGTAGGCGCCACATTCAAAACCGATGACGGCGTGATCCTCGTGGACAGCAAACGCTGTATCGGCTGCCGATACTGTATCCAGGCCTGCCCTTACGGAGCCCGTTACCTCCATCCGGAAACAAGGGTCGCCGATAAATGCACCTTCTGCTACCATCGACTGGTGAAGGGATTACTTCCGGTTTGCGTGGAGGTCTGCCCGACGCAGGCCAGGGTTTTCGGTGACATGAAGAGCATCGCCAGCCCGCTGGGGCGGTTCACCCGGATGAACAAGATCCATGTTCTCAAACCGTCGTTGAATACGGATCCCAAAGTTTATTACGCAAATCTTGATGGTGAGGTGAACTGATATGGAAGCCGCCCAGAATTTTATGGAACTTTCCAAACAGGTGATTGGGTTTATATATCCGAACGAGATCGAAATCCACTGGTCGATCCTGATTGTGGTATATCCATATATTACCGGACTGGTGGCCGGGGCCTTTATCCTCGCTTCGCTGGTCAAGGT
>CAISVC010000522.1 GCA_903888815.1 uncultured Fibrobacterota bacterium | reverse complement strand
GTCGAGCCGCTGCGCAGCTCTTTATTGATGGGCTCGATCTTGCCGTCAATCTTTGCGCCGAGACAGTGCAGACCGAGGTCCGTGTGCACCGCGAACGCGAAATCGAGCACGGTCGCCCCCTTGGGAAGTGAAATGAGGTCGCCTTTAGGGGTAAACACGAATATTTCCGCATGAAACAGGTCGATCTTGAAGAATTCGAAAAACTCCGAGGAGTCGGTAAAATCCTTCTGCCACTCGATCACGTTCTTGAGCCATGCGAGCGCATAATCGTCCTTGCTCATCTTCTCTTCCCCGCTTTTGTAAAGCCAGTGCGCCGCAATTCCGTCTTCGGCGGTCTGGTGCATCTCCCAGGTCCTGATCTGCATCTCCACGATGGTGCCCTTTTCACCGAATACCGTGGTATGGAGCGACTGGTAGCCGTTGGACTTGGGCGTGCTGATGTAATCCTTGAAGCGGTCCTGGATGGGCGTCCAGAGCGAGTGTATGACGCCGAGCGTATGGTAGCAGTCGCGTACCGTATTGACGATCACCCTGATGGCCAGGAGGTCAAAGATCTCCTCGAACGGTTTGTTCCGCTGCACCATTTTACGGTAGATGCTGTAGAAGTGCTTGGGCCTCCCCACAATCGTGGCTTCGATCTTCTCTTCTTCGAGGCGCCGCCGAAGGGGAATGGCAAAGCCGTCGATGACGGCTTCTCGCTCGTTGCGCGATTCGACTACCTTGGCGACCACCTCCTTGTACTCCTCCGGATAAAGATATTTAAATGCCAGGTCTTCGAGCTCCCATTTGATCTTCGCCATGCCCAACCGGTGGGCAAGGGGTGCATAAATGTCAAGCGTCTCGGAGGCGATCTCCTCTATTCGCTCGGGTTCAAGATACTTGAGCGTACGGAGATTATGCAGCCGGTCGGCGAATTTTATTATGATCACGCGCAGGTCTTTTGCCATGGAGAGCAGCATTTTACGGTATGTCTCGGCCTGCCGCTCCCGCATCGATGCGGTCTGAAAGGTGCGGATCTTGGTCACGCCGTCAACGAGAAGGGTGATTTCTTCGCCGAACTGTTCTACGAGCGCTTCGCGCGAAACGGTCGTGTCTTCAAGCACGTCGTGCAGGAGTCCGGCGGCAACGGTTGCGGCATCGAGCTTCTGTTCGGCAAGGATAAGCGCCACCGCCACCGGATGGGCGAGGAACGGCTCACCGGATTTGCGCACCTGATCCTTGTGGGCGTTCCATGAAAAGCGGAACGCCTTTTCGATCAGGTCGGTCGGGACC
Source organism: uncultured Fibrobacterota bacterium (assembly GCA_903888815.1). Taxonomy (GTDB): domain Bacteria; phylum Fibrobacterota; class Chitinivibrionia; order Chitinivibrionales; family Chitinispirillaceae; genus BOG-1184. The sequence continues at coordinate 12,336 of CAISVC010000522.1, read as the reverse complement.
TTCGGATTGACCTCCCGCACCTTCATTATGAACGATGCCACCGCTTCGTCGACCGAAGCGCTTGGCAGAAGCAGCAAAGGATCCATGAGCGTGCGCCTTCTCTAAAGCAGGCTAGCCGAAAGATATTCTATACGAAGACTTTCCCACCTGATAATTTTTATCTTTTTATGGTATGCTCGTTAATTCGGCCACTGCCCTAATTATTCCGCTCACCGTCTCAGCGACGGACGTTTTGTCATAGACAATGCCACGAACCGCCGCAGATGTTTTCGGACAATAAGCATCTATCTCATCTTTTTTAAAAACACCGACGGCTTTCTTCCCTAAAAGCGCGGCAAACCCGAACAGCAGCGTATTACCCGAGACAACCAGCTTCGAGCTGCTGATGAGCGCCGCAACCTGAGCAATGGTGATGTTGTGGATAAGGGGAAGATCGAACTGCGAAAACCATTGCATTTCCGATGCATCCGGCGTTTTGTCGGCATACAGATAGAAGGCGTTGTTTGCAAAAGGCACTATCGCCCTTATTATTCCCTTCGCCTGCTCGGCGCCGAAAACGCGATGGAAAAAAAACGCATCAATACCTGCCGAACGGGGCAGACGGTTATCTTTCAAGAAATGATCTATTTCCACCCTCGGCTGCCTGGCAACAGACCATCCGGCTTTCTTCATTTTTCCAGCACCCAGCGTTTCGGCCATGGCGCAATTCCGTTCGGTCAGATACTCCCGCTCAGGCGACGGTTTGACGTGAAAATTGATAAACGGAAATATTCCTGCTCCTGCATATCCTGCCCGGACCGGCGCGCCGGTCCGGCCGGCGAGGTAGAGAAGGGGCAGGTCTTCGCTGCGGGTCAGAAGGCAGCACACCTCTGCCGCGCCGTTGAAAGAGCGGTTGAAGCCGCTGAAAGCAGCGGAAAACAGCCGCTTTTCTTTAAGCGAATACTCGGTAACGTATACCCCCGCTACCATACGGGCAAGCGGAACCGAGAGGGCTTCGCACAGAAGCGTTACCTCCGCGTTCCTGAAAAACGCTTTCAGTGCAGCAACATTCTCAAGCTGGTGCAGCACCTCTAAGCTTTCCGGCGGCAGAATGATAAACACCTTGTTTACCGCTCCGTCATCAAGAGGAAAGGAAAAGGGTGGCAGGTGCGCCGTCTGTTTGCGAACTATAGTAGCCAGAATCTTCCGGCTGTTTGAGGTGCCTAAAAGCTTAAACGCAAGTCTTTTCCAGCGCCCGGTATTTTTTTTATTTTCCATAGCAGAAATAGTATGATAAAAATATACTGCCGTCTAACGATGTCCGTTTTTGAAAATACATCACCACGTTTTTTTTAAAATAGTTATTTAATTGTTCCTGTACCCTGACCTTCGCTATGTTTTTTTACTACATTGCTATTCTGGCGATTATGTCGTTTTTCCTGTAAAACCGCTTGGGAGGAGCTATTTTCCAGTTATAAACCGTCTATATAGCAGGGAAAGCGCTGAAATTTGCCGTACGGGCTTCACTCAGTTATTTTTATGGAATATGCTCAATCTATGGAGGAGTTGGCAATGACACCTGTATCCAGACGTAAACGCACAACGTTTTTTTCCCTCGCGCCGGTTATCATGGTGCTGGCAATGATGATTTCGCGAACAGCCGCCACCGAGGCGGAACAGATTTTTAAATGCATTGATGATATCAAGGCCGGCCCCTCGATCTATTACACGCCGGATGCTGCCGCCTACTATGCAACGCGCGGCAATTATTCGGTTTCAGGCCTTTCGGTGAACAGAGACGCGGCCGTACGCAGTTTCAGGGCAACCACCAAGCTCGCCGGCATGCCGCTTGGTCAGGTCCGCGACGCCATACCTGCGCTCGTCGACTATTTTCCCAAAGGGATCCATGTCGTGCAGACCCGTGATGCCAGCTTTTCATATGGAGATCAGGGCACCTTCGACGATTGCGTCAGCACCTATGTGATGAACACAAAAAACCAGGTGCTGCTTTCGTCCCCGTTCCTCGATTACGGCGCTCTCCAGGTGTGTGAAAATTTTCTTGAGAGTTCCTACGAAACAGAAATCCTTTCAAGACAGGTTAATTCTGCCGGCGCTATTTCGCAGGCGGTGTTCAATCTGAGAATAACCTTTACCTTTTACGCGGGTGAATGCGCGCTGTCACGGATCACGGGCATGAGTCTCGGTCACGATCCTTCAGCCTGGCGGCAGTGGTGGCTGGGCTCGTCCGGCTCATCACAAGGCTATACCGGTTCTTCTTCATCGCCTTATGCCTATGGTTACACCTATACAACTCCGGCGGCCTCTGCTGCTGCGAACACAGCGCCTTACATTGTTACAAGTCCGACGACCATAGCAATTCCCAAAACTCCGTATCCGGACATCGTGGTCGGCGGCAAATACCGGGTAGTCCTGACGACCGGCGACGACTTTACGGGTACGGTCGAAAGCCGGGACGACACCTCCATGGTCCTCGAAACATTGCAGGGCAAACCCTATGCCTTCAGATTTTCTCTTATGCAGAGTTACCAGGTAATCGAGATGCCTGCGTACAGACCGGCATCACCGACTCCCGCCCGTGCCGGTTCTGAAATCATCGGCTTTAACGATCTCAAACAGCGTGCCTTTTCAAACCCCACCATTGAGGTGAAAATCGGAAACGGTTCCGAGTTCAGGGGACGGCTGCTGTCGATCAATGACGAGGGGTTGAAGCTGGATGCCGGTGGCTCCTCGATTTCGATTGCCCGGGGAATGATCGCACAGATCATCGTTCTGCCGCCATCGGCAGTTCAACGAAACGATCAGCCGGCCTCAGCGGCCTCCGGCACCGATAACGCGACGGCATCGCTCGATACCCTGTGGATAATCAACAGCCAGGCCGGCAGGCAGAAACCCGATCTGCTGTATTGCGGCACCATCATTGACGAAGGGGATAATTACGTCACGCTGAAGATCGCCGACGGCGGACTGCCGCAGAAGTTCTCGCGCGACCAGATCACCCGCCTCGTCAGGCATTCTTCCGAAAAGGCCGATGACGCGATCGCTCGCTACGCGAAGCCGCTCTCGTGTCCGCAGGACATGTTTTTCGTCGACCTTCCGCCGAGCGGGGGCAGCAAGCCGTTCTTCAAGGTGTGTGTTGACAAATACGAATACCCGAACCGCGCCGGCAATGTGCCGCGAACCAATATTCCGTTCGACGATGCGCGTGCGCTCTGCGCGCAGCAGGGAAAACGGCTCTGCACCGCCGATGAGTGGATGTGGGGGTGCGGCGGTCCCGACGGTCTCGCCTATCCGTACGGAAAGAATTTCGAGCAGGGCCGGTGCAACAACGACACCCGCGTGGTCGAGCCCTCGGGCAGCCGGATCAACTGTATAAGCTCCCCGGGCGGGTACGATATGGTGGGCAATATTTTTGAGTGGGTCGTCACCAAAAAGGGCAAGATGGCGCTCATGGGCGGCCCTTATTCGAAGTGCCAGACCATCTCCCAGGCACAGAACGGCGACGCCAAGCCACAGTCCGGATTGCGGTGCTGCAGGAGCAACTAAGCAAAAATCTGGATTCCTTATGAGCTCTGGTCTTCCTCTTCCCAAAACTTCCCGTATTGGCGCCGACCCTTTTCACGATTTTCATCCGGTGCTGTGGAATCCCGCCCGCCCCGGGGACGGTGGAGTGATGGACGGCATTTATTCCATCAAGCGCAACCACGGCGTGAACGGCAGTTACAAACTGCATAATCCGAACGACGCGATCAACGACGACCGTCCGGCCCCTGAGAAAATCCTCCTCGAATATGTAATCAACGGCTGCAGCTACGCGCTGTACACCGTCGCCGACCTTCTGAATGCGCCCTACCCCATCGACCAGGCTTCGGGCGGCAACATCATGGGCGACATCGCGGAGCGGATCGCGCGGCGCACCACCAAGTACTTTCTCAAGCACTGGAGCAAACGCGGGCATACCGGCGGCATTTTCGACAAGCGGTTTGATCCCGGACACCGTGACGACTTCATCGTCGGCTCCACGAACGACTACGTTCTTAAAATCGACCGCTATCCGAACCTCATCATCCTCAAGCGCACGGGACGGGGGAAATTCGGGTACGAGAACATCAAGGAACTCGACGGCTTTTTCGATTACCGCTACGGCGGGCGGCGGTATATCCTTGTCCTTGAGAGCAAGCTTGAAAAAATCAACGTCAACTGCAATGACCTGCTGTCTCACCTCTTTTTACCGCTGCGCCAGCTTTTTCCCGATACGCGGTTTTACTATGTGCTTTTTACCGACAGGAACTCAATTTACGTTAAACATACGTATGCCCGCTGGCGCCAGATCAAACAGCTGCCGGTCAAGATCAACGAGCACCTTTCCGGCGACGGCATCGGCACGCTCTTCTTCACGTTCAATGAAGCCCGCGATGACTTCGAACGGATGAAGGACTTTCTTATTCTGCAGCACCGGGCGGTGCGCAACCAGTCGGTCACGCTGCACGGCAAGACCGTTATTTCCGGAAAAGAGCTCCTCGTATTTGACGGAGGAGAAACCCCGCACATCAAGCTTATAAAGGACGCGCAGAGCGGCCTGTGGAAAGAAGTGAAGCTGCGGCATAAGAGGGTGAAGTGAACTATTGGGGACCTCTGAAAATTCATCCCCTGGTTCGACAGGGCCTGTCCTGAGTTTATCGAAGGGCTCACCAGGAGCGGCCTTTTTGGGTAGATTTCGGCAAATCTCCGCTTATCCTGAGCTTGCCATGCCTGACGGCAGGCAGGCCGAAGGATGAAAAACCGTTTTTTAGAGATTCCCTATCGTCAATTTCATCCCTCTATAACCCGCCGGTGACCTCCAGCGAGCTTATAATCGCTTCGTAGACCGGCAGAAATTTCTCAAACAGATCCGACTTGGTCCAGAACGAAATCCTGATGTCGTAGGTGCCGATTGAAAAGAAATATTCCGCGAACCGGAAATTCCCCTTGTCATATACCCATTTGATCATGCTGTTCCGGCCAACGACCATATCGGTCAGGCCATTATCGTTCTGAACTTCTTTCGCATTGATTTTGCGGACATATTCCGCATACTCCCTTGCCGGTTCGTTGAAATTGACCGCCATGCCGCGCGTCGCGTGCCACCCTTCCGCCGTGGTCCCGACAAAAAGCAGCTCGACCCCTGACTTCGCGCACCTTTTCGCAAGCTCTCTGCCGTTCTTATCCATTGCATTGGGATCCGTGATAATTTCCCAGTTTCCCTGAAACTGCAGGACAAAACGGAGCGGCTTGTTCTCGTAGACACGGTCTTCCGGGTAATAGGTGTCGGGATAGAACTGCCTGACCGGCGCGGCGCAGGAAACGATCAGGATACATGAGAGCGATACAAGAAAAATTATGATACTTTTCAGCGGCGATTGATGTTTCATTCGATATTCTTCATCTTTTTTATCGTCTCTTTTACCATTGCCACCGATTTTGCGAACGCCGCTTGGCTCCCGACTTTTCCGGCACCGATAATGGTAATCATTGTTGTATATTAAGCATACCGTAGTCTTGAATGTCCGTCAAATATATAATTAATCAATATAATCCCAACAACTCGTCAAAGGGAGGCCATAATGATCGCTGCTCTTGTGCTTATTGTAATTGTCGTTATCGTCATTTTCGCCGCAATCGGCATATACAACAACCTTGTCCGCCTGCGTAACGTGTTCAAAAATGCATTTTCGCAGATCGATGTCCAGCTTAAAAGGCGTTACGATCTGATCCCGAACCTTGTGGAAACCGCCAAGGGATATATCAAGCATGAACGGGAGACGCTTGAAGCGGTGACTGCCGCGCGCAACATCGCAGTGGCCGCGAATAAAAATGTCGCATCGCAGCCGGGCGATCCGCAGAGCATGCAGGCCATGATTACCGCCGAGTCGGGCCTCTCAGGCGCCCTGGGCAGACTGATTGCGGTTTCGGAAAGCTATCCTGACCTCAAGGCCAACCAGACCATGGCACGGCTCATGGAGGAACTGACCTCGACCGAAAACAAGATCACCTTTGCGCGGCAGGCTTACAACGACTCGGTCATGCGCTATAACACCGCATGCCAGGTCTTTCCGGGCAGCATCTTTGCCGGTACGTTCAACTTCCAGGCCGCGACCCGGTGGGAGATCACAGAGGCCAAAGAGCGGGAGGCAGTAAAAGTACAATTCTAAAAATATTCAATAATAAATAATTTTCTTTGGCTAAAGGCAGTTGATTGGGTAGGGGGTGGGCACCGTTGTTGCAGGGCCAAACGTCAGCGAACCCCCACCCTCGAGTTGCAGTGGAATTGAAATTCAAATAAACAGATTTTAAAGGGGAGTTATCGGGGTTGTTCCGCGAACATAGGGGGCCAGCCGAAGGCTGGGGGACCCCAGAGAGCGGGGCAACCTCGGTAACTCCCCGTGTATACCGGCGACATTGCAGCTCCTGTCGGAGGCGGTAGTTCACGCGAAGCGTGGGAGTCCGGCAGGATGCTCCAAGCTAAAAAGCCTCCCGAGCGAAGGGGAAGTCCGCGTCAAAGGGCTCTGGAAGGAAGGTACGGCGCGAAACACATAAAGCTTTAATCCAATGAAATAGATTTATTAATATGGACTTCTTTGCACAACAGGAAAAGACCCGTAAAAAAACCGGGCTGCTGGTCTTCTTTTTTGCCACTGCCGTGATCCTGATCATCGCAGCGGTCTATGCCGCGATAACCGCGATTCTGCTTTACAACCACACGATCGCAAACCCTTTTCAGCCCGGGCTGCTTTTAGGCGTCGCAGGCGGCACGCTCGCCCTGGTCATCATCGGCTCGCTTTTTAAAACCTCACAGCTCCGCCGGGGGGGCGCTGCCGTGGCCGAGATGCTCGGCGCCCGGCCCGTGGCAGGCGACACCAGCGACCTGAAGGAGAAACGGTTTTTCAACGTGGTCGAAGAGATGGCTATCGCGTCGGGGGTGACCATGCCTGACGTCTATGTCCTTGACGAAGCGGGCATCAACGCCTTTGCCGCCGGCTGGGGTACCTCTGACGCGGCGGTCTGCGTGACCAAAGGTTGCCTCGATTATCTCAGCCGCGACGAACTGCAGGGCGTTATTGCGCACGAATTCAGCCACGTGCTGAACGGCGATATGCGGCTCAACATCAGGCTCATGGGACTCATTTTCGGCATCCTCGTGATCGGCCAGATCGGGTACTTCGTTCTCCGGGGCTCGTCGCGCAGCAGGGTCAGAATAAGCTCGGGCAAAGGTAAAAGCGGCAGCGGTGCGGCGGTGATATTTCTTATCGCGCTGGCGCTCCTTATCATCGGCTATATCGGCGTGTTTTTCGGGAACCTCATTATGGCGGCAGTGTCCCGCACGAGGGAATTCCTTGCCGACGCATCGGCAGTGCAGTTTACGCGCAATCCGTCAGGCATCGAGGGCGCGCTGAAAAAAATAGGCGGCCTAGCCGACGGCTCGCGCATTTTTCACCACAACGCGCAGCAGGCAAGCCACCTTTTTTTCGCCAGCGGCCTCTCCTCGTTCTGGTCGAATATCTTTGCAACGCACCCGCCGCTTGACAAAAGGATCACTGCCATTGATCCGGATTTCGACGGCCAGTTCCCCGTGGTTAAACCTGATGAGCCGCTGCCTGAAGAAAAAGCGGCACTTCAAACGGAAACGCCGCGCGCCCGGCCCCGGTCTTTTGACGGCGCAAAACATCTGACCTTCGATCCGACCTTACTGCTTGCCACCGTAGGCGCGACACAACCCGAGCATGTGGCCTATTCTGCAGCCCTGATCAGGTCCATTCCCAACCAGATCCGGCTTGCCATGATGGACCGGAACGGCGCCCAGGCCGCCGTTTTCGCGCTCCTGCTCAGCAAGGATACGGCAGTCCGCGACGCGCAGCTTGCGGCAGTCAACAAAACAGCCCCGCTTATCGCTCCGCGTGTGGCAGCAATCGAGGAACAGGTCAGTTCGCTTGAACAAAACCTGTTCACCCCGATCGCGGCGCTTGCTATCAATTCACTCAAAAACATGAGCGAGGAGCAGTACCGCATCTTTGTCGCGGTACTGAAAAATCTGATCGAGGCGGACAATCAGCTAGATTTATTCGAGTACATGTTGCAGCGCATGGTCAGGCACAATCTTGAACCGAGGTTCACGGGGAATGCACAGCCGAAAAAGCCGATCCAGTCCATCGGGCAGGTTGCGGCCGAGTGCGCCGCAGTTTTTTCGGTACTGGTGTGGGAAAGCGCGGAGTCTTCTCGGGAAGCGGCAAATGTGTTCGGTCGGGGTGCGGTTCTGTTTCAGGGAACACCCCTTGAACTTGTTCCCCGCGAGCAATGCACGCTTCAGACGCTTGACGCCGCTCTGGAACGCCTTGCCCTGCTCATTCCCCCTGTAAAAAAACAGCTGCTTTCGGGTTGTATTGCCATTGTATCTGCCGACGGCGTCATAACGGTAAATGAAGCGGAATATTTACGCGCCATTGCCGAGGCGCTCGAATGCCCCATCCCGCCGGTAATGGCATCGTAGTTTCTCGTCAATCCTTTTATTCGAAACCTTTCACACAATTTCATATTTGCGCAGGACACCCTGCATAGATATCGTATTAAAAAGTAGAAAGCGCGCCTTATAAATATCCTATGAAACAGCAGAAAGCGCGCCTTGTGGACATTATATCATTACAATTTTTAGACAAACCTTGAAATATTAATTAATTTTTGCAAATTTTAGCATCTTTGTGGACATAAATGTCCACGATATTTTAATTTATTTAAACACCGGGTTATATTTTGCACTATATTTACAACAATACCATGGATCGATGCATAAATTTTTCCAACCTTTTTAATATACGGGATCGATGACATAATGAAATCTGTATTTGAATATCTTGAATACCGGGATTTTTTGAAAGACTTTTACGAAGAGAAAAAGTCGGAGCGCTCTTTTTTCTCTTACCGGCTGTTTGGATCAAAGGTGGGGATGGACGCAAGCTATCTGGCAAAGGTGCTCATCAGGGCCAGGCACATTTCGAACGATTCGATCGTGAAAATTATCGATTTTTGCGGGTTGAAAGAACAGGAAGCTGAATACTTTGAGACGCTGGTCCATTTTGTCAAGGCAAAATCACAGAAAGAAAGCAAAATCCTCTTTGAAAAACTGCTGTCGCTTAAAAGCGTCAAGGCAAACGCGCTGCTCCGGCACCAGTATGAATTTTATCAGAAATGGTACTATTCGGCCATCCGGTCGATCCTTGAATTTTATGATTTCAGAGGTGATTATAAAGCATTGGCAGAACAATTATCACCCCGGATTTCGGTCAAAGAGGCCAAAGAATCGGTACGGCTTCTGGAAAAACTTCGGCTGATAAAAAAAGATGAAAACGGCCGCTACCGTATGACCGATACGGCAATTACTACCGGACCGCAATGGCAGTCCATGGCAATCCAGGCATTTCAGGAAGAGACCATTCGCCTGTCGCATGAATCATTGTCGCGGCACCCGAAGAAACACCGGGATGTATCGACCGTGACCATGAATATTAATGAGCAGAATTTCCAGGAGATCCGGGAAAGGATCAAAGAGTTCCGGAACTCAATTATTAAATATGTCAACGAACAGTCGTCACCTGACCGGGTCGTTCAATTGAACATTCAGCTTTTTCCGCTCAGCAGGATTGAAGGGAGTTCGGAATGAACCGCCTTCGGCCCCTGCTTTTACCCTGCCTGGCCCTTGCCGCTATTCTGGATTATTGTTCATGCAACAGTCTGCAACCCATTGCCGGGGGGACGTCTGAGACAACCAACGGTTTTGCAGCCGTAGTCCGCGACCAGAACGGCAGCCCGGTTGCACATGCGCTGGTCAGAATGCGGCCCCAAAGCTATCTGTCGGACACGTCCAACTCCGGCGTGAAATATGATCGTTCATCAATTGTTGATACCGTTACCGACCTTTCCGGCCGCTTTGTCATCAAGAGCATTGACACGGGCGAATATGCCATCGAAATCCAGGACGGGAAAGGCGGGGGTGCGCTCATCAGGAACAAAGCCCTGAAAGACAGCATCGTTGACTGCGGTATTGCCGTGGTCCGGTCAGTGGGAAGCATTCAGGGTATTGTCGATCGAACAATAGTTCCTGCAAATGTTAAAGTATGTGTACGGGTATACGGTCTTGAACGGTTAGTGCGCGCCGATACTGCTACGGGAATTTTTATATTAAGCAGTCTTCCTCAGACCGGTTATACGATTCGTTTCGTCACCTCATCACCTTCGTATGCGGCAAAGGTGATTTCAACATCGGTAACGTCAGGCAGTTCTCACGATATCGGAAAAGTGATCCTTTTTCCTTTTAACGGCTGGGGACATTCGAAGAGGATTGCTCTCAATACAACAGCTTCTGGCGCGAACGTTTCCGGAAACGTCTTCGCTTTTCCAGTGCTCATTCGTTTAACAGACAGTAATTTTATATTCAGCCAGGCAAAAACAATCGGCGAAGACCTTCGGTTTACAAAATCAGACAGCACCCCGCTTTGCTATGAGATCGAGCTCTGGGACGCGGCCAATGGCCAAGCGGAGATCTGGGTAAAAGTCGATACGGTGTATGGGAATGACAACACACATTTCATCAGCATGTACTGGGGAAATCCTGCCGCGGCGAGCGTTTCGAACGGCGCTGCGGTGTTTGATACGGCAAACGGGTTCAGGGGAGTATGGCACCTGACCGATACCGTAGATGCGACGATATGCGCTGATGATCCTTACAGTACTAATCCGCCGTCAAGCGCGGCAGGGATAGTGGGCGGGTCAAAATCATTCAACGGCACCTCGCAATATCTCATCCTCACGAGCAACGCGAACTTGAACTGCGGGTCAACGCTCACGTTTTCGGCGTGGATCAAATGGGAAAGCGGGGCCGCTCCGGCGGGAAGCACATGGCCTGTGATTATTGACCGGATGAGTTCAACTGCCGGCACGGATGGATGGAGATTGCAATTGGAACAAAACAATGATACCGCTTTGAGTGCTCAGGGAAGCGGAAGCACGGCACTCTGGCCCTATCCCAACTGTGGATCATGGTCGGCCGGGAACTGGCTGCATTTGGTCGTGGTGTACAATGGAGCCACCGCCACCGTTTTTGGCAATGGCGTTGTGTTGAGGAATGGCCCCATCGAAGCGATTGTCGATCCGAGCCGCGATTTCACTATCGGTAAGGAATGGTCGAGCGGCAATTTTTGGAACGGCAGGATGGACGAGATGCGCATTGATCGCGTCATTCGCTCTGCGGACTGGATCAAGCTCTGCTATATGAATCAGAAGGCGCAAGACGCCCTCATAGAAATAAAATGAAGGGTCGGACTGCGTCTGTTTATTTTATTCGAATTTATTTCCAACAAAAGGAGGGATGTATGAAAGTATCGCGTTGTTTTTCAGTGCTCATCGCAGGCTTTTTAACATCCGGAGCGGTATATGCCGCCCTTAACGCGCCTCATACGGAACCACTGCCGCCAAAATGGGCGTTCGGCTATCAGCAGAGCTCCTGGGACGAAAACATGCCACTCGGCTATGACAATCAGGCGGGACTGGTCGACCACGGGAAGGCGCTGCGAGGATTGGACAATCAATTCGGCAAGCATCTTCATCCCTGCGACGTGATTGTCCAGGACATTTACTGGTGCAATAAGAATTTCGGGAGCTATCCGGCCAACATGACCTGGTACGCCCCGAATTATCCGAATCCCAAAGCGATGTTCGACAGCCTGCACGCGATGCACTATAAAGTCATGATGTGCTATCACTCCGGCGGTTATGGCCGGGCTTGGATCGATTCCGTGAAGCGCGACCTGAGAAATGGCCTGGATATTATCTGGCTCGACTTCTGGGGCCAGCATAACTACGAGCAGGAAGTGCATGATACGCTTCAAAACATAAAGGGCGGCAATAACAGGGTGCTCATGCTGCTGCGCCATTACGCGAGGCCTAACAGCGAAAGCGGCGAGGCCGGAACTCCGGATGATCCGGCAAGCGAAAAAAAGATAGTGTATCACTGGACAGGCGATATGAATGGCAACTGGCTGGCTTTTCAGCAAGCGATCGAAGGCACGATTTACGGCAACGACGGGGCTCCGGGAGGGTGGTCATATTTGAATGTGGACTGTCCGGGACACTGGAATACTCCTGCCGAGATAGGCCTGGAACTTTCTTCACGGTGGATCCAGTGGACTGATTTCACCACCTTTTCACGTAACCACGGCCATTATGGGAGGGATGTATGGAGCTTTGGCGCGCAGGGTGAGGTGAATTCCAATTTTTCGAGGTCGCTGCGCTACCGGCTGCTTCCCTATATTT
>CAISVC010000521.1 GCA_903888815.1 uncultured Fibrobacterota bacterium | reverse complement strand
TCAAGAAAAACACATTAACAATAAGACATTAATAGAAAGGAGTATCATCATGAGAACCAAGAAAGATTACATTAAAGGTCTGTCCAAGATGAAAAGGAATATTTACTATGACGGTCAGTTAATTGACCGGACGGACGAACTGCAGATGGATTGCCTCAATACCATCGGTACGACATATGATGAGGCGGCCAAACCGGAGAATCAGGAGTTGTGCACGGCTACTTCCCATCTCACCGGAGAAAAGATCAACCGTTTCACCCACATCCATCAGAACAAGGAAGACCTGCATAAAAAACAGGATATGACCCGCATGCTGTGCCAGAAAGTTGGCGGTTGTATCCAGCGTTGCATGGGTATCGATGGCTCGAATGCTATCTATAACGTCTCTTTTGAGGCGGACAAGGTGAAAAAAGGGGAGACCAATTACCATGAAAACTTCAAGAAGTGGCTGACCCGTTTCCAAAAGGAAGATCTTGTTGGTTGCTGTGCTCAGACGGATGTGAAGGGCGACCGCATGCTGCGACCGGCCGACCAGCCGAATCCCGGTGCGTATGTGCGCATTAAGGAAAGAACAAAGGACGGCATAATCGTGGAAGGCTGTAAGGTTCACATTTCCGAGGCTTCCGTAGCCGACGAAGTTCTGGTACTGCCCACCCGCGCCCTGCGTCCGGAGGATAAGGATTACGCAGTAGCTTTTGCCGTTCCGGGCGACTGGGAAGGTTTGAAGCAGGTTGTTACCATTCATAACCTTCGTCCCCGTGATCATTATAAACGCGGTTTTGTTCCGGGCGCTACCGATTCGTACATGATTTTCGACAACTGTTTTGTTCCCTGGGAAAGAGTATTTCTGGCCGGGGAATATCAGCACGGTGGCGCATGTGCTCTTCTTTTCGCCCTGTTCCATCGCCATTCTTATTCCGGCTGTAAGCCGGCCATTGGCGACGTCATCATGGGAATGGCTGCCCTGGGTGCCGAAGTGAATAATATTCACAAGCAGTCTCATGTCCGGGAAAAGCTGGCGGAACTGATCATGACCACCGAACTTGGTTATGCCGCGGGATATACCGCTTCCGATTTGGGCAAAGCCGAGGTCTATATACCGGGTGTTGGCTTTGTTCCCTACGGTCCCGGTTCCTTCATTCCCAATTCGATCTACTGTAACGTCGGGCGTTGTTTATCCGGCGAAGCGGTTTGGCGCGAGGCGGAGATCCTTTGCGATATCGCGGGCGGCGTTGTGGCGACATTCCCGCATGAGAAGGATTTTATCAATCCGGCAACGGGCGAGGCGCTTTTGAAATACACAAAGCGTAATCCGAATATGTCATCGGAAGATCAGGCTCAGTTCTGGAGATTCCTGGGTGATGCCATGTGTTCGGCAACGGCCGGTATCCACAACATCGGCAGCTACCACGGCGGCGGTTCGCCGATCATGGAGCAGATCGCCATTACGACCCAGTATGATATTGAGTCCCGGAAGAAGCTGGTCAAGTATATTGCCGGCATGAGCGGTGGTGATCGCGAAGCTCTGTCCAAAAAGAAGGCGAAAAAATAAAACGGCACTCGGCAGTGTCTGCTGAAAAGTCGTAAAAAGTTTGAAAAGTTCAGGCACCTCCGGCAAAACCGGAGTGCCTGAACTTTAACAATTGCGGATATTGATAATTATACCCTATCCAAGAATATTTCAGAATTACGGTAAGAAACAACCATGAAATTGTCTGTAGTTTTTATGAATAAATTGTTTATTATTGCAAAAAAACAAAAGGAGAATTGACCATGATTGATTTAACGCAATTTTCGTTAAAAGGTAAGGTCGCACTAGTAACGGGAGGCAGCCGGGGTATTGGCCAGGCCATCGCTTTTGGTTTTGCTAAAGTCGGCGCCAAAGTGATTATCACTAGCCGTAAAGCCCAGGATCTGGAAGCAACGGCAGCACAAATTCGGGCCTTTGGCGGCGAGGTTCTTGTTATTCCCGCC
>CAISVC010000520.1 GCA_903888815.1 uncultured Fibrobacterota bacterium | reverse complement strand
TCGTTTTTGAACAAGGTTAAAGCCTGCTGCAATTCGCCCATGCTTGAGTTCTGTTCAACAGCAATCGTTTCCGGGTTGCTTATCAGTTGTGTAAAGGCGTCGAATTCACTCTTGATATTAAAGATGACCCAACAGATCATATTCATACACTTGTCAACCCACTGTTTATCTGGGTTTTTTTTAAGTATATCATCGGCGACATTTGCCGCCTCGACACCCAACTCGATCGCCTTGCCGAGGCTTTTGAGAGCATTGAACATTTTCAAGGAAGACTCAACCAGGAATTTGGCGTTTTTATCGGTATCGGTCATTTAAACACCTTTTAATCGACCTCGTTTTTATTTACAGTAAAAAATGCCGGATCAACACCATGTTGATTTTGTTTTTCAGATAATCGATCGCTTCTTTAAATGGCAACGATCCATAATTTACGGTTGCACCAGTGGTTTCGGCGAAGGTCGCGCCGCCCGACTGCGGCGCCGGCGCCGGCCCGACCACGATCTCGTCCTCGGCGTAACCGTAATTCCGTATGAAATATTCTTTTTTAAATTTCAGACCGGTACGCCATAATATCTGGTCACGTTCGGACTGCGCCATGTCCACATCCTCCTCGGCCCAGAGCGAGAACACGGGTTTATCGCCCGTAAAGTTCAATTCCCAGATCCAGCCGATAAGCATATTGAACGCGGCTTCGACGATTTTCTTGTCGGCGTTGACGATATCCTCGCGCACCGCGAGGGCGGTTTTGTTTTGACCCAGCTTCCCAGGCGTACTCTGCGTCGAACCTTCATGGCCCAACTGCACCAGCGAGATCTCGGCATTGCAGTCCTGCAAAAAATCGCGATAAAGGGTTGAACCTATAGTGGTCTTTGTCGACAGAAATTCCACGCTCGAATCGTCCGGGATCACGGCAATACCGTCCTGCACCATTTTTTCAAGATTTTCAAGCAGCTGTTCGGATTCCTTCGGGTCCTCGCTGCGCGGCGTTTTTCCGACCGGCCAGGGCATGCCGTACTTTTCGATAAACCGCACCCAGAACTTCATGCCGCCGCGTTTGAACGTGACCGGCCAGAAGCAGCAGGAGAGGTCCGGGAAGCCGTAGGGGTTCTGGTAGGTCCGCTCCTGGCGCGGAATAAGAAACTTCATGGGCGGTACTTCCTCGCCCGGAAACAGGTTGATTTTCGTGCGTAGCCGCAGGTCGTTTTTATACGGCTCGAAATTGAACCACTCCGGCGGCTTGCCGATAAGGTTGACCGGCAGGAGGAACCCGTTCTTTTCCGCCCACATCACCTCGACCGGCTGGAACCCGAACTGCGCCGCGTCGAGCATTTCCGAAATAATTGCCGTCATGTTGAATGACTGAAACAGTTTTTCAAGGATTTCCGCCTGCGGAGATCTGGACCGCTCCCGGTCAATCGACCAGTTCAATTTCAGCACCCCGGCCTTGCGGTTTTTTACACACCCCCGGACATGCGGATCGGACAACAGGTCTTTATAAATCGTAATGTCCCTGCCGAGCTTTTTGAGCACCGGATCGGGGTTCGGGAGCCAGTTCGAGAGCGCCGACCAGTCACACCGGTCCCTGGAGGCGATTTCCTGCGTCATGTCTATACTGTTTTTGTCCATGCTCTTTCT
This sequence comes from uncultured Fibrobacterota bacterium, assembly GCA_903888815.1. Taxonomy (GTDB): domain Bacteria; phylum Fibrobacterota; class Chitinivibrionia; order Chitinivibrionales; family Chitinispirillaceae; genus BOG-1184. The sequence continues at coordinate 3,283 of CAISVC010000520.1, read as the reverse complement.
CTCTTGTCTATATAGCGCCCTGATGCCGAATACTTTTTATCAGACTAATTACAATCAATCATATCGCCTGGAAGGTATCTGCCTCAACCGAATCGGCATGTACCAATTTCGGTATCTGCGAATCCGATCGGATACAACCTTGCCCGCACCGCCATGACCCCTTAACGAACTTCTTCCCGCCGTGAACACGGTCTGCAAAATGAGTCTGTCCGCAGACCCGGCATTTCATCAAACCGGTCTTTCGGTCCACCAGCAGCATAACCCTGCGTTTGTCCATGTGGAAATTCACCTTTTTTATGTGATTCGGCTCTCTGTCTGTTTATCCTGGCCCGGAATCCGGGCCAGTTCGATGGTAAAGGCACTTCTGGGCTCAAGTTGAGGGGACCTGCCAGTAAAATGACGTCCAAGGCCGACAGGCCCCTTAAAGCGCCTTTACGACCGGTTCTTTTTTGCCGGTTTCCCGCTCTTCCTGAACGCCTTATTGATTGTATCTTCGAGTCTGAACAGCTGGTTCTGATGCCCGAAGACGATCCTTTCCACTCCCTTCCCGTTTAAGCCGACGTTATGGAACACGCCGTCGGCGGTCGCCCACATAGTATCCAGTTCCATCTGGATGCTTTCCAACGCCTCTTCTGTTACCGTGTACGACATAAATCCCCCTGGTTAAAGTGAAATGGTTATGAAACGATCGGCTGTTTAAAAAGCCGCTTTAATCCTTTTTTATCTTCCCTTAAATGCTTTGTCAACCGCCTCTTTAACCCGCTGGGCCTCGTCCTTGATATAAAGAGGGAAACCGTCCCGGTGTTTTTCCCAGTAAAGCCGGTCCTTCGATCCCGGCGGCGAATTCATATATTGACACATTGTACTGCTTGCAGAACACAAAGTATTGGCCCTTTTTTGGATCAGCTTGACTGCCTTTGCCGTTACCGTATACATAAATCCCCCTGGTTAAATTGTGGAATAATTATGAAATAAGGGCGTCAACCGCCCTAAGAATTATTTCCTTGTCAATTTTGCAACCGTTAACGGCAGCGATTCTTTTGGCCATAGCGCATAATTTTTGCAAGCGGCGGGTATTGTCGCCAGATAATTTCCTGAACTCTTTCCACAGACCGGCCGCCTCCGGCAACCAGTGCCGTACTAATGCCTCCGTGTCCTGCTCGCTAATGCTACCTGCCTTCACCGCGATATCTATCCGATTGTATAACTGTGTATAAAAGCCATTGTTTGATTTCACGTTGCTTAGTAAGACCGGAAGACCAACCAGGAGAACACCAACGCCCCCGATGTCGTGGAGGCGCCGCAATATTTGAAGGCCGCGCCCGCTCAGGTTCTCCCCTTCGTCAACTATTAACAGCCGACCACTATCCTTAAGGGCTTTAACAACCATCTCGAAACTATCCGTCAAACTCCGGCCCTCATCAAGGCTTAAGTGTGCACATATCCGCTTTACTATTGCCGACGCACTATAGCTTGGAAGGGACTCTATAAAAATGCAATCAGGGTTCTCGTTTATAAATTGAATGCAGGTAACCGTTTTGCCGACGCCAGACTCCCCATAAAAGATACCCATGCCCCTGTTTTCCATTACATATTGGCAACAGTCAAAGCCGCGTTTCGTTACCGAAGTGGCGATAATTGTTGGACAGGTAGTCTTTGTCAACATGTTTTTCCTCTCTTCTTTTTCTAAGGCGATTCTGATTTTATCTTCAAAAGCCTCAATATCACCGTAATAATGGTCTTTGGTCCATTCGTGGAAGTCGTTCGGGTTAATTTGTGCCAGTAAAGCAAATTTTTTTTGTATAATGTGTTTGTTGCGTAATAAAGTCATTACGCGGGCCCATAATTCATAGTTCTGTTCTCTTGCCATCACATATCACCCTACCGCCTGCTGCGCCCGCAGGGCCTCTTCGCGTTCATGTTTAAACATCCAAATTTCTCGTTTCGGCTTAGCTCCTGGGATCGGCTTCACAAGATCACTGATATCCTGTGTTCCTTCCTCGTCCATGCGTTTCTTTTTTGAGACTACGCGATCCATTTCAGTTAATAATACAGGATGATCGGCGGCAGCCGGGGTGCTCTTCGGTTTAAAACCCCGCTGTTCATTCAGCAACCGCGTCGCGGTTGCCATGAGTTGGGTTTTTTCGTAGTACGGCACCTCGACATCAGGCTGTGAAAGCGTTTTTATGAGCTTTCTTGCTGAACGTTTTAATTTGATCTGCTCTTTTAGCTGCTCGCGTTCGATGGGCGTATTCGCAATGCCCGCGACTTTCGGCAGATAATAAGCGCAGCCGATAAACTCGTTTGTCAATGCGTCGAACACCCAGGCGTCCTGCATGGCCTTGGAATCCCTTCTTACATATACGCGGCGACCCATCTGCCCAGGCATCCAGTCAGCATAATAGTCGATATCGAGCTCTCCATCATGGAATCCTCGCCGGTCGATCTGCCTGACAGATGATACGCGGGTACAGTAAAGCATCATGGCGTTCTTTGTTGCCTGCCGTACCGCACCGGCCTGCAACGCTTTGGGGTACTCAACCTCCCATATCTCGTCGGCGCATTTCCCCTTGCGGTAGCCACTCGAAATTATAGATCTATTGACTATCTGCTCGACGAAAATATCGAGCTGCTCTTCAAATCGATCGATTGTTAAATATTCGCCGCTTTTAATGTCTTGAGGAAGCGATTCCGGCCGATTCATTGTATTTGGACCGGTATAACAAGGCAGGTTTTTTGAAAGCCAAGTATTATTGCGGAAATCGCGTTCTATCGCCTTCGCAGAAGCATTATAGGGCCATGTGAAAATCACGGTAATGCCAAGACCCGCAGTCAGCGCTACTATTTTCGGGTTGTCAACACATAGCCTATGCGTGCGCCGACCGCCTGAAACACTTGCCGAGCGAAAATCTTTTCCGTTATCTAAATAGAGATATCTAGGAATGCCGTATTTAATCGCGGCTCGGAAAATCGCCAGAAGAATATGATCAGTGTTCGGCGGCTCAAAATGTAAAACATAACTCAACCATTTCCCGCTTTTCCAATCACGGACCACCGTGATCCATGCGCGTCCTAATCTTTCATGGCCATTTGCATCACAATAGGATATGATATTGTCAATCTGGCAGTGGTCCATTATCCACGCCTCTCCAGAAAGAAGGCCGCTCAGGTCCCGCTTGATAACAAATCCATATTTTCTGTCAGCAGCCTTGGGACCGTATCTGGCCTGATAAATCACCGGAAGCGGTATCTCGCGGCGTAGATTCCGCATATATACAGATGA
>CAISVC010000519.1 GCA_903888815.1 uncultured Fibrobacterota bacterium | reverse complement strand
GCTCTGCTTATAGCGGTGGGAGTGAGCTGTTGCATATTGCCTGCAAAAGCAGGCGAAATCTGGCTCTCCGATATTGCCTGGATTACAGCAACGGTCGGATGGGGTACCCTGTGTAAAGACCGGGCCATTGAATCCAACCATGTTCCTCTCAGTATTGATGGTATTGTTTATAATAAAGGGCTGGGCGTGCATGCAAGCAGTGAGATTATCTATAATTTGAATGGCAATTATACCACCTTCACTTCAGATGTCGGTATCGACGATGAGGTGGGCAGCAATGGAACAGTGACGTTTCAGATATACGTGGACGATTCGTTAGCCTTCAACAGCGGTCTGATGACCTATAATTCTCCAACCCAGCATGCCTCAGTAAGCATGGCGGGAAAAAATCAGCTGAGGCTTGTGGTGACTGACGGGGGGGACAATATAAACTTTGACCACGCTGATTGGGCCGGAGCTAAGCTGGTCGAGAAGGATCCTCCGCCCCCTCCCCAGAATGAAATCTGGCTTTCCGATATCGCCTGGACTACGGCTACGGTCGGATGGGGTAGCATGTATAAGGACCTGACTATCGATCAAAACCATCATCCTTTAAGCCTTGATTACACCGGCTATGAAAAAGGACTGGGTGTGCATGCTAACAGCGAGATTGACTACGATCTCAACGGCGGATACAAAACTTTTATCACAGATATCGGCGTCGACGATGAGGTGGGCAGCCAAGGAACCGTAGAGTTTTATATATTAGTGAACGATTCTCTAGCTTTCTACAGCGGTATGATGACCGGCGATTCCCCCACTCAGCATGTATCGGTGAGTGTGGCAGGAAAAAATTCGCTGAAACTCGTAGTGACGGACGGGGGGGACAACATAAATTTTGACCACGCGGACTGGGCCGGCGCAAAATTGGTGAAGAATGATGTGACAGCAGTAGCGGCGAAGGGTATTCATGGGCGCAGGAACGATGCTGACGGCATGCGGCTGGTCATGGCCGGCGTGAAGAACATACAGCCTGTCGATGTGTTCAATTTGCAGGGCCGCCGTATCGGGAAAGCCTCGATGCTTCCGGGCAGCCTGGTCGGTTCGGGAATTTACGTGGCAAGATTTGCAGGGTACGGCATAAATATTACATGTAAAGTAATGTCCGGACGCTGATTCGGAATCTTATTCTATCGCTTTGCTTCTGTCTCCTGCCTTCCTGAATTATTATAGCTCGATAATTTTATTCCGGATATAATCTGCAATTTCCTGCGGTGAATTGTCACGCGTGATTGCTTTGCATTTAATAATATCACTATAACGAAACGGCCTGCCGAAGCATAGCTTCCGTCCGTTTTTTTTAACAGGTACTATAGCCGCATCTGTTTCTTTAGCAATAAGACCGATACCGGCTTTGAGTTCACCAGGTTTTTCTGACGGGCTCAATTTCCCTTCAGGAAACGTTATGAGGTTTTTACCGGCGCGCAGTACCGCGAGCGACGTTTTGAGGGTTTCGAGAGGGTCGTTCCGTTTGTCGGTTACTACCGTATGCTGCAGGCAGAAATTATACGGAAACCACGGGTAGGGAACAGCTTCGGTCAGAAAGCAGGTTTCATCCGCGACTGTCCGCGGCAGTGCCCTCAGCACCCAGAACGCATCGAACACGCTCGTGTGATGAACAGCGAAAATCATCGGCATTTTCCTGCCTGCGCGCGGGTCGGAGAAGT
>CAISVC010000518.1 GCA_903888815.1 uncultured Fibrobacterota bacterium | reverse complement strand
TGACGGTTCCGGTGACGGTTCCGGTGACATCTAAATCATTAAAGGAATAAAGGAACGACACGATGTTGTGGGAACGGATTCTTATCTTTCTAGGCCCCCGGCGTTTTATCGCGCTTCCGCGCGAGCGCCGGGGGTTTTTTATTGATAGGTTCTTTTTTTTAGGCCGGGCGAGGCGAGGCCCGGCCCGGCGAGGCAGGGCGAGGCGAGGTGAGGCGAGGTTTTATTTTCTTTAACAAAGGAGAAATTTTATGTCCATCGAAACCGCTACTTTCAAGATCGTCGGCACGTCGCCGATATTGATGCACAATCCCACGGCAATGCAACGGTCGCAGGGCGGGATGAAACGCGCGGAAACCAAGATTCCCACGCCAAAGGAAGAGGCCGACGCGAGTTGCTATCGCACGGAAAAAGGTGTTTTATACATCCCGTCGATTGCCCTGCGAACCTCGCTATTAGACGGCGGCGTGGGGAAAAAGATCGGCAAACAGACGGCCTGGAAGATGGTGGCCTGCGGAGTATTCAATACTGAAATCGAATGCCCCGTATTTTCGTCAAAGACCAAGAAGGTTCTAACGGAATACACGCGGATCAATACGGCCCGCGTGGTATTGGGAATGGGTAAAACCGCAAAGGGCATTTTGCGGAGTCGCGCGGAGATTCAAGATTGGACTGCTAATGTCACGTTGGAAATCGACACCGATTTCATCACGATAGCACAGGTATTGGAACTGTTCAATTTGGCCGGACGGATGATCGGCGTCATGGACTGGCGGCCACAAAAGAAGGGGCCGTATGGGAGATATAAAGTTGAATTATTGAATTAAAGAGGCGCGGCGCGGCGCGGCAAGGCGGGGCTGGGCACGGCGGGGCTAGGCCCGGCCGGGCTGGGCATGGCTAGGCGAGTCGAGGTTTTATTTTCTTTAACAATGGAGGGCTTATTATGTCTTTGCAAAAAGTCAAGGTTTCTGAATTGGTATTTGACTTCGATCTATACCCCAGGGCCGAAGTCGATTCGCAGCATATTCACTATATGCGCGAGGCATACCGCGCCGGGGCTAAATTGCCGCCGCCGATAATCGACAAGAAATCCCGGCGGATCGTCGATGGGTTTCATCGCGTAAAAATGTATCTAAAAGAAGAGATCGACGAAATTGAAGTCGAGGAGCGGTCCTACAAATCCGAACGCGACATATTCCTGGATTCCATGCACTGCAACGCCGGGCACGGCCGGTCCTTGACCACGTTCGACCGGGCGCATTGCGTCTTGCGAGCCGATCAATTGGGCATCGAACCGGAGCAAATCGCCACCGCGCTGTGCATTACTTGCGAGGCGGTGGGAAACCTTCGATCCAATCGCGTGGGAAACTTGCGGGCCAATACGACGAACGACAACAAGGTGATTCAATTTGCCCTCAAAAGAACAATCGGGCACATGGCCGGTAAAACCATGAGCAAGGCGCAATACGAGGCCAACGGCAAGCTCTCGGGAATGCAGCAATGCTTTTACGTAAATCAGATAATCACGCTGATTGAAAACGGCCTGCTCGACAAGGAAGATGAACGACTTTTAGAGCGATTGCGAGTGCTAAATGAATTGCTCGATGAATTATTGATTGCAAAATAGGGGCTTGGCGAGGTTAGGCGTGGCTTGGCTTGGCCGTGCGGTGCGAGGCGAGGCGAGGTTTTATAATGATCCTAACCCTACTTTACCTGTTTTTCTCGCTCATTGCCGCGCTGGCTTTTCATGCGGCAGTGGAGCAGCCGCCGCAAAAAAAACGCTGGCTTTGCCGGTGTAAATTCGGCCAAATCTACGCCGTGCATTACTAAGCGGGCGATGAGGTGGAGGCATTGTTTCACATAGGAAAAATGCTCGCTAAAATCAAAGATGAACGAAACCGCAACGCAATGATTAGCCAGGAAAAAAACGAAAACCATGATTGAACATCCACCCACCTGCTACTGCGTGCTGCACATTCCAAGCGAGGGCGTGGCCTACCTCGGCAAAAGCCTCTTCGAGGCCGCCAACTGCCTGGAGCCGGGTTGCTGCTTCGGCAAGGGCCTTTCCCGCGAACAGGCCATGGAAAACGCCCACGAGGTCATGGCGGGGATCAAATCAAACGGAAAGGGGAAGTGACATGGCTGGCGACTATATCAAGGTTGACCACGATCTGCCGGATAAGGAAGAGGTGATTTCCCTGGCTGCCGACCCCGATCTAAACTATGACGAAGATGAGGCCCGGTTGGCCGTTGTGATCCTCCGTTTGATACGACTCTGGATATGGGGAGATAGACACACGGAAGACGGGATTTTGCATGGAATTGATGCTTCCGGTTGCGCGCAACGGTTGCGCGGCGACATTCAATTTTGGGGGGGTGTGCAAAGCAAGAAATGGATCGAATTCCTTGATGGTTGCGCGCGAATTCCTAATTTTAAGAAGCGTTTTGGTAAATCCGCTCGTTCTAGGTTGTTGTCAGCAAACAGGATGCGCAAATACCGCGAAAAAAAGCGGTTACGCGCAACACCAGCGCAACATGTTACGCTGGTTGCGCCAACCAGTATCAGAATTAATAGAGTATCTACTAACGTAGATACTCTAGGCGCTCAGGAAGGTTGCGCGCAACAGAAAACAGAAAAGGCAACCGCCAAAAAAACGGCCGTCGCCGTGGGCCTGCCAGAGAATCTCCAGGGCGCTGCGTTTGAAGAGGCTTGGCAAAGTTGGCTTGCCCATCGACGGGAAATAAAAAAACCTATGACGGATCGAGCCGTAGCCATGCAACTAAAAAAACTGGCGGGATGGGGAACGGAGCGGGCCATCGCTGCAATCGAACATTCAATTGCCCAGGATTACCAGGGCATTTACGAAGAGGAACTTAAACATGTTGGAACAACTCGACAAGATTATCGGCGGTCGGCCCGTATCCATACCGGGGCCTACGCCGGGCAGGACCGACACTATCGGCCGACACAAGATTTACCGGCGGAAGGAACCACACAAGAGTCCGTGGAAACCCAGCTTGGAACGAAGTCCGAATCTGGTTGACAGGGTTTTATGGCGGACGCTTTGCGATCTAGCTAACGCTAAGGCATCATGGCCGTTGTTTTTATACGGACCGGTCGGCACGGGCAAGACGTGCGCGGCTCTGGCGTTTCTCGACCAGGCGGCCGGCGGCGGCTTGTATGCCACGGTCAATGACCTGGTTGACTGGATGTTACACCATTATGAATCGCAATCACGCTGGGATTGGATGGAATCAGCGGGCTTGATGGTTATCGACGAACTCGGCACGCGAACCCGCGAGGTCGATGTCGAATATCAGGCAATAAAAGGCGCGGCCGATGCCAGGGAACACAGCCCGACGATCTGGGTGTCGAATCTGCGGTCGGAGGGAATCGCCGGACTTTATGACGAACGAATATACAGCCGGATTTGTTGCGGAACGTGGTACGAACTCAAGGGCAATGACCGGCGATTTTCACCATGACTTCGCGGTCTTCGCGCGAAAGGACAACCTTATGCAAATAAAATGGACCGACGTAAAGAACCATCGGCGAGGTTGTACGGTCTTTTTCGACAACGGCACGGCGGAATATTATCCGTCGATGGATTTTTGCATTGCCGAAATTATTGCGTTGGAAAACAAAATGAATCTGCTAAACGAAGCCATGTATAAATTTGGCGAGCCATTTATGAAACAAGTAAATCAAGTCTTAAATTCCATCGAAAGGAAAACAAAGTGAGCGATAGCCCGCTCGGCAACGGTCAGCACGAGTTGTTTCAAAAGGTTGCGGAAAAAATATCAGCGCCCAGACTGAAAATCCCGGCAGCCTATAAAATCAAACTTTACAGGATCGAAGGAGTCGAGGGGCTTTTCATGCAGACGAATGAAGCCGGAACCAAATTCAAAGGTTATGCGGCCAGTGAATTAAATCTTCCGGACGACAATCCGGTCATGCTCGTCAAGCATGGTCAAAGCAACTTTTATTCCTACGTTAGGAGGTTTATTTGATGGGCGAAATGATCCTGGCCCTCGATCCGGCGACGAAGTGCGGTTATGCCATTGGCAACGAGGCGCAGCGGTTTTATGGAGTTTGGATCGTAAGGAGTCCGAACGCTCTTCAGGAAAGATTGGAATTATATTTTCACGAGGGCGATGGACCGCAAGCGATCAGCCTCATCGTTTACGAAGATGCAATTTACGGAACCCATCGCCATCATACGACTGCCTTTCACGGCGAGTTGCGGGGGATCATCAAGGCGGTCGCCGAAAGGCACGGCATTAAAACCCTCGCCGTGAATCCCATGACCCTGAAGAAATTCGCCACAGGCCACGGTCACGCCGAGAAGGATCAAATGATCCGGGCCTGCAAGACCATTCTCGGCGTCGAAACCCAGAGTAGCGACATCGCCGACGCGCTTTTTCTTTTGGAGTACGGGCGGGCGTACAAGCCAGAATGGGACACGCCGAAGAAAAAGGCCCGGCGGCTGAAAAAGGAACGCCGGAAAGAACCGAAACTTTTCAAGTAACTTTTACTTTAACTTTCTAAAAGGAGACTTATCGTGGCTAAAACAAAAACTGAAGAATCGGACAAGCGGACCCCGATCAAGTTGCGACCCATCATTCGCAAGCACGCGGGCAAGATCACCGAGCCGTGGAACATCATGGAAAATCTGCTCGCTGATTGCGAGGTTTTCGCGCCGATCAAGCACGCCCACATCAAACTCTACTGGCAGAAGGATTGGAAGGCTGACGCCGACAATATCGCGGTCGGCGCTCAGGTATGCAAAGCCAGCGAACTCGACCGCAACCAGGTGGAGGAGTGGGGCGGCGTAACACCTGATATATTTATAAAACTGGCGGAGACACATTGGCCCGCCTTTAAGGAAATTGATCGGGAGCGTTTTATATTCCATGAATTATGCCACATCAAGGTCGCCATGGATTCAAATGGCAAACAAAAACTGGATGCAAAGGACCGCCCCCTATGGAGGATCGGCAAACATCCAATTACCACCTTCCCAGCCGAGATCGAACGCTATGGCATCGACGCGGTGCTGGGGGCGAATGACAAGATGCTGGAGGTGATACGCTTTTCCGATCGTCCTATGGAGAAGGTATTCGATGAAGCGGAGAAAAGCGGAATGACCGTTTCAGCCGAGGTTGTTTTGACGGCCGACTCTTGGCGGAATTATCTTTTAGCCCATCTAGGATGCAGCGCGCGGGTTTCCAAGGCATTAGAAACGGCCGGACTGAAAACGCTGGGAGAGTTGACCAACTTCCAAGCCAAACACGGCGATTTTTGGATCAAGGACATAAAGGGCCTCGGTGCCACGGGTTCGGAAGAATTAACGAATCGGCTTGAATCTTTCTGGACCGAACATCCCGAATATTGCCAGGCGCAATCAGAGGAAAAGTAACATGAAAGTTGAAGTACACGGTTATGAACACGTCGAAAATGGTATTTCCATCCAGTTAATACCTGAAACGCAGGCTGAAGTCACTTTGATAAAAGTCGCCTGGAAACATGGGAAAATGAAAAAGGATTCGTGTTCGTCGTCGCTGTCGGCCTTCACGACTGAGGCTTTTTGCATCGGAGTATTTGCGGAGAAAAAGGAGAAGACGACATGAAAGCAAGTCGTTCGACAAAGGATAAAACATGACCGCGAATGACGAGGGACAGATGATGCTCGTATTTCGTTCCTTTCAACACGTATGCTGTTTTCATCGCCAACATCCAAACGAGATATTAACATATCCATGCGCCTGCGGTTCTGCGTTGGGATTAAAGTATGTGCCCGCCAGACTGATCGAAATAGTTTGTCCCACCTGCCACGGTCGCGGCAGGATTGATAAGAAAGTGCCGAAGGAAGGAATGAAAACATGACCTCCGAAATCAAACCGAGGATCGACGAGCACGGCGTGGGGTGGTGCATTGTGGGTTGCAAGTATCGCGGGGGGATGGAATGTGCATCGATCTGTTCTTTCTATCGCCCCCTTCTGGTATCCAATGTGGCTTATCACATCTGCGAGCCGTGGGCGAGGGAGGCGGCTGCGGCTGTAGTTGAACTCAAGCGCGTAAAAGCGGCCGTGAAGAGTGCTTGTGAAGAGGCCGACAAAACATTTTACGCCGCCTAGGCGGGGCGGATCATGGAAGAAAACGATGGTTGTGGGCCGTATTTTGACGCGATGAAAAGCGAAACGTAAAGGAGCAATAATGACAATCGAAGAAGCCAAAAATGAATTGAAAAAATTGGGATGGAAGTGGAGTTCACATTATAAATGGCTCAATTTTACGGGTAAGCCGATTTGGCGCGCGACCGCATATAGCAATCACGGGGAAATCTGCGTTATTGTAGGACATAAATATCTCCATGCCGCAATCGGAAATCTCGTTGAGTTCATTAAAGCGACAAAGGATAAAAGATGACCGAAGCTTACTGTCAAATGCGATGTTCCAAGTGTGGAGATAAACTGGAAAATACTTCGGCCTTTCGCGTCCAGCCGTGCAAGACCTGCCTGACAGCCGAGAATAAAATCGGCCACTACAACGGTTACAAGGAAGGTGCGGCGGCGGCTGTAGTTGAACTCAATCGCGTAAAAGCGGCCGTGAAGATTGCTTGTGAAGAGGCATTGAAGTCTGCGGCAATGTGCGGGGCCGCTGAGGAGCGAGGCAGGATACTTGACATAGTAACAAGTAATCTATTCTTCACAGAAAGCAATCGCATTTGTGATTTGATTACTTCGGTGTCGGTCTTGGAAGTGCTAGGATACGAGAAGTCAAAGCTGGCGAAGAGTGTTAAATGAAATTAAAAGCCCCGTTCCCATATTTCGGAGGTAAAAGCCGCGTGGCGAGTCCCGCCTGGTCGCGGTTCGGGCAGGTGCACAATTACATCGAACCATTCTGCGGCTCGGCGGCGGTGCTACTTGGTCGGCCGGAAGTCGAGGGCGCGGAGACGATTAACGACGCGCACGCATGGTTGACCAATGCCTACCGCGCGATTCAATACGCGCCGGAGGCGGTTGCGTGGTGGGACGACTGGCCGGTGTCGGAGCTGGATTG
>CAISVC010000517.1 GCA_903888815.1 uncultured Fibrobacterota bacterium | reverse complement strand
CGGTGATGCTATGTCCTTTATCTTCCGGACGATTCTTGCTTTAATTGGTTCAGGAAGCATGATAACGCCTTCTTGCTTTTTTCCGAAGTATAACCACGTTCTGCAGTCCCGGGTGCTTTCCTATTGTTTCCGCGGCAGGTTAAACCGGGCGGACAATTCGTCCGACAATTCCTTGAACACGGTTTCGCACGCCAGGACCAGGGGTTTCATCTTGTCCCAGTGGATGTTGAAAGTATAGGCTTGTCTGAAGACGTGCCTGAAAGTCATGTATTCGCTCAGAATGTTGCATAAGTTTTGTGAAATGAAAGGGGCCGCGCCCTCTTTCCCCTGCGCCATTGCCTGCAGAAGGTCCCTGTGCCATGCTTCTCCCGCCGCTTTTCTGCCATACATCTCGGCATAAATGCGTCCGAAAATGTTCTCGATTCCCGTGTAGAAAGAGTGAAGAAACGCGGCAAGCGCGGCGAGTTCGACTTTTGAGGGCGTTTTTTCCCCGGCAGTATTGATCAGGGGAAGGTTGTCCCGGACAAGCCGCGATAATTGTTCGAGTTCCACCTCTATCTGCTTGATCAGTTTATCCGATGCGGACCAGTTCATTTTCTTTCCTGAGATACCGGGTGAATGGGTTATCTTCGTCAAGATCGACCAGGTCTATCTGTTTGGGAATCGCCATCTGGACCCTGCCCATGGTCTCGAAAAATCGTTCCGGGGGAAGTCCGGCAACCGCAAAGTCAATATCATTCGCCCGCGAAACGGCGCCCTGCGCCGCGGAACCGAAAACATATACTTCACGGGAACCGGCGGCTTTCAGGATGCGGGCCGCACGAGCAAACAGCGTATTTCCGGCCTGTATTCGCGCAGCCGCGCCTTTATTTTGAGTCTGTTTCATTTGTGAAATATCCGACGCCATTGAAGCAATCCGTCTTCGTTTTAAACCGCGTTTTTATTCCCGTCTGCCCTTACGTAAAGATACAATACAGGTTGCGGTGAATCAAGTCAGGACCCCGCCCCGTCATCCGTCCGGGACGCAAGCTGCAAGCCACCCGGCCATCCATTCTGCCCGCTGTTCAAGATCAAGCTTGCTTAGTTCCATCTGGTCTTCGCTCAAATAGGGACAATCCGGAGGAATTGTATATGGCTCCGGCAGACGAAGAGAAGCCTTCCGGATTTTACATGGCCTCCCATATTGTCTATTACCCGGATATTTTTATCTTTTCCGGCCCAAAAACACTTCGTGCTTTATTTTTTCAATAAGCCGCCTGTCTTCATCCGTCTTTTCTGAAGATGCCATGGCCTGAATGAATATAAAGCAGAGGCAGCTCAGGAAAAACAATCCGAACCCGAAAACGAACGGGAAAAGTTTCTTTTCTTTGAAGTTCTTGTGCCGATACAGCGGGTCCGTCACCTTGAACGCCTCCCTGCTCACCACCATCTCTTTTTCAATTTCGTTTGCAAGGAGTCCGAGAATTTTCGTCCGGAGCAGCGGGTCCGCGATACGTACAAGCTGGCTGTCAAGGTATGCCACATTCTCCATTGCTTCGGTCTGGACCTTTGTTTTGATGTATTCACTGAGATATTCCATATATTTCGCCGCAAGGATACTCGTGAATGCGGAGTCTTTAGATCGAATAGACAATATGATTACATTTTTTCTGGTGTCTTTGGTTTTTTTAAGATATTTCGTTTGAATAAAACCCCCCATGGCGAGCGGTTCCGGCTGAACGAACTTCGGTTTCCATGTGTTTCGGGACTGGTCCCAGTATTTTTTATACGCTTTCGGCCATTGATATCGGTAAATAACCGGGAGCAGAGAATATTTCTCGATCAGCTTCGCGCCGAAATCCCTGCTGTCAAGTATCATGTCCATCATATTCAGGCTCACGCTGCCTTGATCAAAGTTGAGCTGGCTTGCGACAATGCCGCCGAGCGCGCCGAGGTCGGCCAGTGATGTCGCTTTCTGGGATTCCCGCTCTTTCGGCGCGATCATCGCCTCGGCCACCCAGGTCGGGCCCTTGATGAGCGCCGCGATGAAGCCCAGCACAAGGCCCAGCAGAGTCAGGCCGGCGATGAGCTTCTTGTGCCTGACAAGGGCATAGATATACTCAAGGAGGTTGATCTCGTCGGGATTTTTTAAGGTTTCAGGATTTTGGGGGTTGGGGATTGTCAGCGACGGATGAGATTCCATGGTTCGTTCCGGTTATAGGTTGTTGATTGCAGGGTTTCTGGCTAACAGACAAAATAATTCCAAAAACTGCTCAAACTGGGCTAAAAATATCGTACCGGCCTATTTTATAACCAAAGAGTCTCCCTCTGCGCGCGCCTTGCCGACAGCCCGGATTGGCAAGGCCGTGCGGAACCCATCGGAATACAGGCCGATTTTTTCAAAGGGAACAGGCAGGAACCCGGTCCGCCGCAGTATCGGTGCGTTCCCGGCGAGATTAAAAATACCGTTGGTTGCGTCGGTGAATCCGGGATCATCATTTGTTATGATGTTGTCAATGAGCGTATTGCGGCCCGAATCACGGCGGAGGAATTCGCCGCAGAGGTACACCAGATTGTTGCAAATCATGTTCACGTCATGGTCCTCGTTTAACCGTGCGAGCTCCGGATAACGGGACCGATAAAGCGCTGAGTCGATTTCCGGTGACCGGAGCGAATGCCCGGCAAGCGCGGTAAAATCCCGCCAGCTTTTATCGTCCCACGGGACAAAGCTGACCGCCGTTCTGCAGTTAACGAATATATTATGAGTCACTGTGTTATCCTTGCCGCCGTGGATCTGTATGGCGCCAAAGCCCGCCTTGCCGGTGGCGCAGTGGAAAAACACATTGCCTTCCACCTTGACACCGGAAATAGCATCATCGAGACGGACGCCGGCCTGGCCGTAGACAGGTTCCTCGCCCAGGTGCCGCCAGTTGCCGATGTGGTGCCAGTAGTTATAACGGATAATGTTCCCGCGATAGGTCGGATCGGACCACATATCAAGGCCGCCCTGGTCGTCGGACTCGCGGACAACACGGTAGACCTCGTTGAATTCCACGAGGTGATCATTCCCGCTCAGCCGGATTGCACTGCTGTTCATGTCATGGAGGAGATTGTGCGCGATGCGGTTGCCCACCCCTGACATCATCACGGCCGGGGTGTAGGTATGGTCGATGCGCGAAAGATCATAAATTTCGCAATTTTCAATGGAATGCCGGCCGGGCGTGAGTGTTTTACGGTCGCCCCCTGAAACCACGACGCCGCCGCGCCCCATCGAATGGATATCGCACGAGCGAAGGCCATGGTTGGTGCCGCCGATGATCCCCACCCCGTTTCCGCCGAAGCAACGGACCGTACAGCCGGCCAGCAGGCAATGGTCGCCGTTCCGGATAATGATGCCGTCCGCGCACCCGAGTTCCCAGGTGAGACCCTGCATGGTCAGGTGCGATACTTTTCCCATCTGTAAAAAAGGAAACGCTGCAACCGACAATTCCACAACTGCCTTTTCCGGGTCCGAGGGCGGATACAGATAGACCGTGCCGCTGCTGCGGTCAAGATACCACTCGCCCGGCATGTCAATTTCGGACAGCACGTTGACTGCATAGTAGCGCTGGCCTTTACGGTAGCCATACCGATGATACGGCGGCGCCAGGGTGATCGTTTGTTTATCAGTATCGATGGAGGCGATGCGCTCGTATGAGTCTGCCCAGTCGTTAAACCAGTAACCGTAGAGCAGGAGGTCCTTTTCGTCCCTCCATCGCCGCGGGCGGTCGCCATTATAGCGGAATGAGCGGGTTTTACCGTCGCTGCTGTCTACTGCGGCGATACGGACAAAGCCCTCATTCGGCCAGCGGGCGGGCTGGAGTGCCTGACCGTTGAAGAACAGCTCCATCACCGGGTGGGTAGTGAAACCAAGACCGCTGGCAAAACCGCCCAGCCGGAGCGGAATGAGGTTCGTCACACCGTTGGCCTTGAGGTCGGCTTGCATGACTTTGCCCCGGATTTCCCCGGGTAATCGGGCAAGCACGGCGGTATCCAGCACAGGCTGAAATCCTGTCAGCCGGACTCCGCCGCTGAAGACCGGAATTTCACCTTTAAAGGCGCGGTACGTCAGAGGCGATTTCTCTGTTCCAGAGTCCTCAGCCTCCAGCATGAAAGTTTGCGTGACCTTGTAATGTCCCCCGCGGATCAGGATCGTAACGCCTTCCGAAGGCATCCGCTTCTGTTTCTTCAGCCGCCGTACCTCGTCGCGCGCCCGCTCCATGGTCGCAAAAGGCCCGTCGGTTTTTCCCGGGTCGGGTTCGGCAAGGAGGCCGGACCACGCATTGTTGCCGTTTGTTGCCACATACAGGTCCCCGGCTGATGCGGAGAGCAGGGCCGAACCGGCTGTCATCCCGAGACAGAGTGCTTTTATCAATATTGAATTCAAAGGAAAGGGCCGTATATCGCTGCGGCTGAAGCGGATAGTGTACCGCGGAATAATCCGTGCCGGATAAAAGGTCAGGTGATTGAAGAAGATTTGACCGTATGATTTTTCCTGTTGCCCAGGGCCTTGATACACTCCCTGGCTGATAGATATAAAAACAATGTATTTGAAAATAAATATCGTTTCCACATCCTGCGGGGCTCCTGCATTAATCGGTAGAACCACTCCATGCCGGCTTTTTGCATCCATAAGGGTGCGCGCTTTACTCTATGAGAATGAAAATCGAATGCCGCTCCTACGCCGATTGCTATTCTCACGTTCAGGTTTTGCTTATGGTCATAAATCCAGATGTCCTGCTTCGGTGTGCTGATACCGACCCACAGAATATCCGCACCGGCGTTATTTATCATGGATACGATTTTATCGCTCTCGCGATCATCCCATTCTCCAAACGGCGGCGAATAGGCGCCGCAGATGAGAATCCCGGGGAAAGCGTTTCGCAGGTTATTAACGAGGACATCAAGAAATTCCGGTTGACCGCCAAGAAGAAACATTTTATATCCCCGTTCGGCGGACCGTTTACAGAATGACCACATTAAGTCCGGCCCGGCAATTCGCTCGGGCAGACCGTATCCCAGGATCTTTGACAGCCACACGATGGGGAGCCCGTCGGCCAGTACGAAATCGGCATTATTGCATACGCGCGAAAAAGCCTCGTTGGAAGCTGCCTGAGTGACTGAAAATGCGTTTGCAGTTACCACTTGATGACAGCAATGGTTTTCCTGGATTATTGAGGACATCTTTTCAATGATTTCCGGAAAAGACGCCTTATAAAAAGGTACGCTGCCGATTATTGTTTTCATCTCAGCCGATGGCAGCGTCGAATTTTTTGCTGGCAATTGCATTTTCATAGATCGACCGCAGACGCAGATAATTGGATTCGGGTGAATGCTTCGTCAGGTACGTTTCGCAGGCATTTCTTCCAAGCTGTTCGCAAAGCCGCTTGTTTCCAAACAGCATGTTCATTTTATCGCGCAAGTCATCGGCGTTCCCGGGTTCAAAAAGAAGCCCTGTTTTTCCGTCCTCGACGATTTCGGGGATCCCCCCGATATTCGAAGCGACGCAGGGGACTCCCTGGGAAAACGCCTCAAGTATTGCCATAGGATATCCTTCATACCAGATTGAAGGCACGACTAAAAAAAGAGATTCATGTATAAGCGCGTACAGTTCGTTTTTCGGTATATGGCCCTTTACGGATACGTTATTGCGGGCCGTTTTTAAAACTTTTTCCAGACACGGTCCTGTTCCGCAGAGGACGATGGAACCGCGTATGCCGTCCGATGCTTTTAATAATACCGATATCCCCTTCTCGGTAGAGAACCTTCCCACAAAGATGGCCTGATCCGGGTTTTTATCCGCACGAATTAATTCCGTTCTCTGAGGAAAAACGACATTTTGTTTGATAACGATTTTTTGACCCGGAATGCCCCCTTGTACGAATTTAGCTTTTGCGAAATCGGTCAATGCAATATAATTGGTAACATCCCGGTTCCAGACATCATTTTTTTTCCCCGTCCCGACCATGCGTTTAACTAAAAAGCTTTGAAAAAACGAATTGTTATAACACCGGTAGAGGACACCCCGTTGCAGGCCGCGTTCAACGCATACTTCACAGGGTTTTCCGTTTCTCAGGAAAAAAGAATTTACACAAAGGAGACGGTAATTATGCAGGGTTTGGACAACGGGATATCCGGCTTTGGCTAATAAATGATGCACTGCCGGGGAAAGCGAAAACCAGAAATTATGGATGTGCACCACATCCGGTTTGAATGAGTTTATCCGGGAAAGCACGCGTCCGCTTTCGAGCCTGTTCCAGGAAGACTTCAGCAGAGCGGCTATCGTCTTCCAGGGGAAGGCACGTCCCGTCTGTTTATTGCTTCTGTAAATATCCAGCACCTCGTGGCCGTATGACTTTAAAAGTTGTATCTCCGAATCAACGGCCGCTTCTTCCCCGCCTTCGCGCCTATATCTGTTGTGAATTACCGCTACCCTGAGTTTTGTCGTTTCCGTCATGAATTCCTTGGGGCTGTCAGGGGTTCCGGAGGCAGCGTGAAATACCTTTTGTAAAACTGCCGGCCATTGTCTCGATAGAGTAGGCGGACGCGGACTCGAGGCATTTCCGCTTCATTTCTGCGAGACGCTGGGGATCGGCAAGCAGACCCGTAACGGCCCCGGCATATGCTTCGGTGGTATCGGCTGAAATCAATCCATTGACCCCGTTTTCGAGGTACTCGATTTCGGGGCTGTGATAGGGCCAGTCTGTTGTAATGAGCGGCACTTGAAAAGAAAAGGAATCAAGAATGGCAAGCCCCACCAGGCCCGGCATCAGGAAAACGTCCGCCAGCATGAAATAGGAGGCTTTCTCAGCATCGAATTTCGGCCCGACATAGCGGATATTTTTTCCGGATGCGGCGGCAGAGGCGACTTTATTTTGTTCGGGCCCGGCGCCGATGACGATCAACGAAAACCCCGGGACCTTTCCGGCGATTTTTTCAAATGAATCGAGGAGAAAATCCAGCCGCTTTTCCTTATAGAGCGATCCGCAGTAAATGCCGATCGGCCCCTTATCAATTCCCAGTTTCTCTCTCAAAGCGGCGACCGCTCCGCGCGGTATGCTTTCCCGCATTTTAATACAAGACTTTGTATCCACCGCATTGTATGAAACGGTGATCCTTTCCTCCGGGTACCCGTAACTTTTGACGATCCTCCTGCTGCCTTCCGTATAGCAGAACCACCAGTCACAGTTGCAGGAATATATCCTTTTAATCCGGTTAGCCGCACGTGATGGATGCAACTGAAGGTTCCTGCCGTGGCCGTGAAAAGCGAGCTTCCTCGGGGAGAAAAAACGCCGGACCATCAGGAAATAATTGAGCAGCAGCCTGTTGGCCTGTTCAGTTATTATGAGATCCGCATCGCGAATGTAACGGAAGCATGGTTGCCACACGAAACCAAGGGGCAGATAAATGTTTCTGATCCGTTGCGCCCACTTCAGTTCTCCACTATCCGATTTCATTCTGTCCTCGCCGGAGCCCTGGCCATAAATGACTTTCAGAGCAATACCTTCCGCTTCAAGCAGCTGCCTGAGCTGATTGAAAAAGGGGATCCGGTAATGCGTTAATACTCTCGATACAAAGGCAACTGTTTTCAAGCCGCGGATACTCCCCTCGGGCAGACCCCGGATTAGAAAGTTTAATCGGCGCTTTTAATCTCACCGGTGTTGTTGATCGGGCAGGGGTCTTTTTGTGCCAGGAGGTACAGGGCGAATGCCAGGGCACAAAAATATATATCCAATCCCCAGAACCAGCTGTCGATAAAAATTCCCAGGACCAGGGCATTTATTCCGCAGGCAAACCCGAGCATGAAAAGCGGATGTTTTGATCTGTTTTTATAATTTGTTATCGTCAGCCAGATAAGAAAGGAGAGGTATAAAATCACTCCTATCAGCCCGACATCACCGAGAAGGGAGGATAACGCCGACTCTGATCTCGTAAAAGTGCCGGTTGTATGCCAGATGGTTTCGTAAAAATCCTTAAAAGGCAGTATATGTTTTACTGCCATTGGCGTGCCCGCCTTGATTGCGATGCTGCTTGTGAACATGCCCGGGCCGGCGCCCACCCACAGATTATACCCGTCAATATTCTCCGATACAACGCTCCCCATAACCTTGAATATCGGTATGGTGTCAAGGTTGTCCCAGTAGTGCTGAAAAACGCCGAAAATATCACTGAGCACAATGCAGAAAAATATGCACCCTCCTGCAAAAGCGGCTTTTATCCGCAGGGATTTGTTCTGTAAAAGGATGATCGCGGAAAATGCGGTCAATACGATATATTTGAGATTTACCGTCGTACAAAGCAGAAACGCCAGGGAAAACAGCCATAGGAACGTCTTTGTTTTTTTTGCGTGCGGTGTCAATAATTTATAAAAACAGTGAAAAAAAAGAATTAAATACAAGGGAACGAGCGAGTCGTTATTCGAGAAGGGCGGAACCCCCGTGATAACATCATTCATGCCGCCGTGAAATATTGAGACGTTATACCGGATGAGATTGAAAATGACCCCCGGTATGTTATATGCTACCAGTAAAAATGACGTTGTAACGAGCGCTTTATACAATCCTTCAATATCCGTATTGAACACATACAGATAAAATATCAGAATAAGCGGCCTGATGGTTGACAAATAATACATCACCCCCAGACTCAAAGAGGGCCTGTTCCAGAGCGCGGATAATAAAAAAGGAATGGTAATTATAACAAGGAGCGCGGTGATATTTTTATTAAGAAAGTGTCTTTTCCCGCAGATTAATACTGCCAGTCCTGCTGCCAGCATTATGCTGTTGAAAGCATAATCAAGCACCTTGAAGGAAGGGATTATTTTGATGACACTCGGGACCAGAATATGCCATATGAAATATGCCCACGGAAGAATCCATGTCATGGAAACGGTTGACCGCCAGCCAAAAAGTCTTATAGCGGCGTCACGCGGGGAAGCGGCGGCAGATGATGAAACATTTTCCATGATAAGCGATTATCGAATTACGGCAGGAACATGCGCTGTTTTCTGATGCATCATCGTTTGTGTCCTTCCACGATTACTGCATTTTCGGTGCGCTCTTCCGATTCAACCAGGCGAATATCGTCAATGTCGCTGTCGAAGGCAGCTCTGCTTGCAGCCTGAAACCCGGCCTCTTTTAAAATCTCCAGCAGTCTCGGATTATCGTACATGCACTTGTGCGGGAACTGGATGAAGGGCGCCAGACGGTTCTTCAGAACATTCTTTTTGTTTCCGCATACTATGCCGAGTTTCTCCAGAAAATCATCCGCACGAATGCGGCCATCGAAGTATTCGGCAACTATATGCCGGAGGTCGGGGATGACAATCCTTAGAATTCCGCCTTTCCGGAGCACTCGGTGACACTCGGCAATAAACCTTCGACCATCGTCTCTGGTAAAATGTTCCAGAGTATGGGAGCTATACACGACATCGACAGCAGCATCCGCCCACGGAAATTTCCCGGACAGGTCATGAACATAAATCCGCTCATCCCAGTTTAACTCAAACAACCTGAATTTCCTGTTCAGCGCGCGAAAGAAAGGGATTTTTGCTAATCGTGCCCCCAGGGCATAGTCGACGTTGAGCCATCCTTCGGGAACCTGAGAGCCGCATCCGAGATTAAGCTTCATAAAAGACATGCATTATGCGGTGCTATCATTTTTCTCCGCCTGTTGAACCCTGTGCAGTAAGCAGCAGCAGCAATGTCTCGATATTTTTCTTCGCGTCGAACATTTTCCGAGCTTGAATAAAGGCATTTTCCACTATCGCAACGGTTTCCCCGTAATTTTCAT
Source organism: uncultured Fibrobacterota bacterium (assembly GCA_903888815.1). Classification (GTDB taxonomy): domain Bacteria; phylum Fibrobacterota; class Chitinivibrionia; order Chitinivibrionales; family Chitinispirillaceae; genus BOG-1184. The sequence continues at coordinate 2,409 of CAISVC010000517.1, read as the reverse complement.
AAATATGCAACAGAATGTCCGCAAGCATGGTAAAACATTTCTCCGGGAAAAGATACCCGGTTTTTCCGTGCTGAATAATATTGGGGATGTCGGAAATATAGGTTGCAACCACCGGCCTTTTCAGGAGCATTGACTCGCTGATGACCGTAGGAATCCCGTCACGTATGCCCCGGTCGTATATTTCCGAGGCCATAATGAGCACATTGGTTTTAATCATTTCCTCACGCACTGTTGCAAAAGACTGCCTCCCGAGGAGACAGACCTCGTTTTCAATGCCATAGTCTTTAACAAGCGCCTGTATCATAGCGTGCTCATCGCTGCTGCCGCCGCCGATGATTTTATATCTGAACGGTATTCCCTTCTGCTTGACGATAGTAAGCGCATTAAGCACGGTCGGGTACCCTTTAAAGCCGGTGAAACTGCCGACCGAGAGGAGTTCCATGGGAGTATTCCGGTGCAGTAACGGCTTGACATCCTGAATTTCCTCAGGGGCTATCGAATTGTAAACAACGTGAATTTTGTTCCGGCAACGGTATCTCGTCAGCAGATTGATATGATGTTTGTTGTACTGGCTTTCGGTAACAACGGCCTTTGCACGGGTGATCTTTTCATTGAGCAGGGGATCGCTGCCGGAATACATTTCATTGGCGTGAATAGTAAAGGTAAAAGGAATGCCTGAAAACAGTTCCGCAATAAGGGCCACATTGGATGCGGACCAGAAATGCGCGTGCACCGCATGAAAGCGGTTCTTTTGCAGATAACAGGAGAGATAGATGCCGGAAAAAAAATGAAACAGCAACCGGACCTGGGTTGCGGGTTCGGTCGTTAAAACGTTTTTAAAGATAACACGGAGTGTCTGGAAGTACTTGACAGGATGGGTAAAAACGGAAAGAATATTGAAAAAAACGATGTGAAACAGCCGGTCGGGACGGAAGTAAAAGGTTTTTTCAAGAAATGAGGCGAACTCTTTATTCTGCAATTCGCGGCCCGGACGCTTCAAAGAGAAGGGGAGGATTTCCAGTTTCCCGCTTTTTTGCAGGCCGTCGAATTCACGGTTGACAAAGGTGGCTGTCAGGGAGGGGAAAAACGAATCGATAAAAGCTATCTTCATTGCCTTTTTGTCCCTGTGGAATCGAAGCTCCGGTATCCGGCTTTTTTATTCCGGGAAAGTTCCGAAATAAGGTTTTCCCACATGTCCATGGTTTTTTCAACGCCGAACCGTTCAAGAATTTCCGGGCCATGCGCGGCCAACCGCTGACGTTCTTTTCCGTCGGTCATTAAATAATCCATGGCCCCGGCCAGGGCCGGTATATCATCCGGAGGAACGAGCAGACCGTCCGTATTGTTTCTGATAAGTTCCCGCGGTCCGGTCGGACAATCAAAGCTGATGACCGGCAGACCAATGGCCATTGCTTCGGCGAGCGCGTTCGGAAATCCTTCGTAAAAAGATGATAAAACGAACAGGTCGGCATTTTTCAGCAGCCGTTCCGGATCCTTTATTTTCCCCGGAAAGTGCACGCGGCATGCGATGCCGAGCTCTGTTGATAATTTTTTAAGTTCATTTTCAAGGGGTCCTTCTCCCAAAATAACAAGACGCCATTCCTTGTGTGATTCCGAAACCGCCGCGAAGGCTTTCAGGAGCGCATCAAAGTGCTTTTGTCCGGTAAGTCTGCCCATTGAAATGACCGTTTTTTTCAATCCGTCTTTTTGGAGAAGGGCATCGATAGACGGAGATGGTGCCATAGTGAGCAAAGGTTCGGGAATGGGGTTAGGGATGACAACTCCGGTACTAACGTATCCTCTCATCATTTGGAGAATCCGTTCGGTTTGCACAATGACGGCGTCGGCATGCCGGAAGGACAGCGCTTTCAGACCTTTTAGCGGCTGACGAAGCAAATGCATTTCCATATTGTTGCGTTCAGAGACGATAACCGGGACAGAAAGCAAGCGTGTCGCCCAGACGGTCCAAATGCTCATCTGATCAAGAAAACTGATCGCAACGTCGGCTTTTGCTTTACGGATTTCATTCCGGATCTGCCGGATGATTGCCAGATTGTTGACGATTTTTTTGAAAACAGTATTGCCCGGTCTGCCGGGGTGAAGAACGACGCGCCGCACCGAGGGGTTGATCCGGAAAAAATCCATGGAAGTTGAAAATTGGGTTATGATAGTGACCGCATGACCGCGTTCGGTCCAGTAGTTTGCCATTATTGACAGGACACGTTCCGCACCGCCGGCGGTTAATGCGGGGATAAGGAAGGTAATATTCATTACAATTAACAGGATATCGGGGTTGCGATGGTGCGATATTAAGGAGTGCATAAAATAGTTACCATTTTATGCGGCATATCTGACATGTTTTTCAAGGAAATAATTTCGCACCATTTCAGGCCGTTTTTGCTTTCTGCG
>CAISVC010000516.1 GCA_903888815.1 uncultured Fibrobacterota bacterium | reverse complement strand
TTACTATAGACAAACATGTCTATACAAGCTGGTACGCAGCGAATGGTATCTTGACGAAAACAGGGGAAGATCATACCATTTTCAATGAGGAGAGAACCGTGATAAAGCGCATTGTTGCGGCATCAGTGGCGATGCAGATGTTTTTCGGCGCGCAGGTCTCTGCAGGCGATACCGCAGGTACCCGGACGATGACTTTTTATCCATCCGGATTCGTCTCATCGGTGTTCGGCAAATTCGTTCATTATAAATTCCAGGGCGTAGATTACAGCCTTCTCGGGATCGATAACGCGTTCGCGAACCTGAACCTGCATTTCACGCCGCGCAAAAATCTGACCGTGCACCTGGGTCTGGAATGCATGATGTGGTACAACCAGTTCTCTTATACTGCTACGATGCTCCCCACCGAGAGAATGGGACCATTTTTCAGCGCCTGTCTTGATAGAGCGGAAGGCGAAATCCTTCTATGCGATAACGGAAATCTACGGCTCGATCTCGGCATCGGCTACTTTCCCTATAAATACAATCCCGATGCGCAGAACCTGGGCGAATATCTCTTCCGGACCGGGACGTATCCGGGCTGGATCGTGACGAATTTTGACTGGGCGATCACGCGTATCTCAGGCATCCGGTTGAGCAGCACCGCGTTCGGGATATGGAAGAACGACCTTCTTCTCACAAGGGAATCGGCCATGTGGCCATTCAACGATCTCTCGCTCACCGACATAAGCTCTCTTTCCCTTGCAAACGTTCTCGACATCGGCGTAGGCATCCAATTCGCGCGTTTCATCTCCGCGAACAGCTATTTAACCACGCCGAAGGTAACCGGCAATATCAGTTCCATCAGCAATAGCGGCAAGGACACCACCTATTACACATTTTCCGGTGTCAAGCCCATGGTCCGCGCGACATTTAATCCCAGGGGCATTTTTCCGCTTCTCGGCATGAATGACCTTTTCTCGTTCTGCGGCAAGGAAGACCTGAAAATCTACGGAGAAGCCGCGATCCTCGGACTGTCGAACCAGGGTGACTCCACCCACTTGAAATTGTACGATACGCTGTCGCAACGGATCCCCATCATGTTCGGCATGAACTGGTTCACCCACCCGCTGCTTTCCTATCCGGTCATACTGCCGTGCGTCGCCTACGGTATAACCGACCGTGACCAGAAGATTAATGACCGGGGACTGGATTCGGTATCCGGGACGGAAAAATTCGATACGACCTACGGCAATGGAAAAAAGATCAGGAACGCCATTATTTTCGGGGCGATCGGAGCGGCGTCAGGAGCGGCGACCTGGCTCCTCAATCGGTATTGCAACATTAACGGCGCCTTCGATCTCATCGCTTTTGAACTTGAATACTACGGGTCGCCGTACCCGAACGGATACCTGAGATGTACGAACGTGCAGCAGCGGGCACTGCCGCAGCCTGATGACGCCAGTATAGGAAATTATACTGCGACGGATTACTTTACCCAGGATAACTGGAAATGGTCGCTCTATTTTTCCAAAACCATTATGGGTCACTTCCGGTGCATCGGCCAGATCGCCAGAGACCACACCCGATTGACCTCAGCAAACCTGAACAATACCGATTACGTTGAAGCAATGGTGAAAAGAAGCCATTGGTACTGGGCCGGAAAACTCGCTTATAACTTTTAACATAACTGAGCTTTTTCTTATCCAAGAAGGAGGGGATATGTTTCTTAACAAACGGTCAGTGTTGATTGCAGCAGTGGGTTTTGCCATGATTGTCCAGGCGGTCGATATCATCGCCTTTACCATCGATGGCAGCAAATCCACGGCACGGCTCAACGGCGTCCCGCTCGGCGGGATAGGTTCCGGATGTTTCAACTTTCTTCCGAACGGCACCTACAACCGCACCTGGCTCGAGAACAGTGCGGCGACCGGTGCGGAACCGACCATTATGGTCTATACGAACGTAGGCGGCACGGCATGGAGCACGCAGACGCTCACCACCGCAGGAGGGTTCGGCATCACCTATACCGGCTACTGGCCGAAAGCCATCCTGCAATATTCCAATCCGAATCTCAAGATCAATCTTTCGCTCGAAGCGTTTTCCCCTCTGTATCCGGGCAGCGACAAGGATTGTTCCATGCCGCTCGCGTTCTTCGTATTCAAGCTCCAGAACCCCACCGCATCGGCGGTCACCGCGGCAATCGCCTGTAAAAACAGTGCGTCGGCGTCGGTGATTATGAGCGGGTCAACCGTCCAGGGAGTTTCCGGAGGAAATATCACCATGCTTGTCAAGAACGACGGGGCTGCCACGGTCTCGTGCGGGGCGAACGCCGCCGACTTCACGGCCGATGGTCAATTCAGCCCGAACGCCGCCGGCGGCATTCTTGCTTCGCTTGTCACCCTGCAGCCGTCGCAGACGCGGTATATCACTTTCGTCATCGCTTGGGACAATATTGACGGATACTATAAGACGTGGATCACCGGCAGCGCCAACATTGCGCAGTACGGCTATACAAACGCGGAGCGGCTCAAGGCAAAGGTCGACAACTGGCACAACAAGATTCTGAACTCCAACCTGCCCATGTGGTATAAGGACGTGCTTATCAACAACTGTCACGGTCTCAACTCACAGTACGACTGGCAATCGGGCGGTTTCGCGCAGGGAGTCGAGTCGGTCACCGACAGCCGGGTCGACTGTTTCGACCAGCGTGTGTATTCGTCAATCATTACGCCGCTCTTCGCGCCTGAGGTGGAATACCGTATCATGAAGAAATACGCCACCGACCAGGCAACGGACGGCCATATTCTCTACGCCTTCGGCTATACCGCGTCAAAAAACGACGTCAACTCGATGTTCCCCGTGCTTCTGCTGCGGAACTATATGTGGACGGGACAGACCCGCTTTATTACGGAATTCTACAATAATATCAAAAGAAGCCTGCAATACAATAAAACCGATGACGCAAATGGCAACGGCCTTCCTGACAATCAGTTTTCGACCTTTGACCAGCCCTATTACGACGGGTGGATGCCGACGGAATCGGAATATTGCAGCCAGTTCTGGCTCACCGGCCTCAAGAGCGGAAAACGTTTTGCGGAGATCTCGAACGATGCCACCCAGGCAGCGACCTACCAGACCTGGTACAATCAGGCATTAACGACTTTTGAGAAGGCGGCAGGCAGCGGCGGCTACTGGAACAATACCACGGTAGGGCCGACCGGACTCAAAGGATATTATACCGGTTCCGATGACATTACCTCTTCGGGCGCCAAAGGCCGCGCCTGCTGGGCCTCCCAGCTTGCGGGCCAGTGGTATGCCGATTTCCTGCAGCTGGGGCTCATAAATTCCCAGGGCAGGATCGACAGCGCGATTGCCTATGTGGACGCTTTGAACAAAGCGTCCCGCGGTTATTATCTGTGCATACTGCCCGACAAGACGAACTGGTTCGGCAAGCAGCCGGGGGGAAATACCTGCGGCGAGCAGTGGCCGTGGTTCCCGCCGGCCCATTTCGGCGGAGTTGCTATTTCGCAAGGGTTTCCGGATCTCGGCATGAAGTGCGTGTACAGCAACTGGCTCTCCAATTATTCCGGCCAGGTCACTGCCGTCGGCCCGATCCCGTGGTGCTCGCCCGTGTTCATGATGGTCGACGGCACCGATGCGCCGAACCTGTGGGGCGCCTACCGGTACCAGAACCCACCCGGCGTGTTCTCCACCCTTTTTGCCATTACCGGCTTTTCCATCGATGTGGCCGCAAACAAACTCTGGCTCAAGCCGAGTGTCCCGCAGGACAGCATGGGAGGCGTGCTTGTCAATGTCCCGCTCATCAACCCGTTGTCCTGCGGTACGCTTAACTATACTCCGTCAACACCGTACGGTCAGAATCTCCTGGTAAAATTTGACTCAACGATGTCGTTCTCCACCATCACCCTCAAAGACCAGAATTCTGCGGTCAGTCCGATCTATATCTCGGTCACGAAAGGCGCCGCACCGGTTGCTTTCACCTCGATACGGCAGGGTACGGGCAAGTCGGCTGAAATCGTGCTCAACTTCTCTGCGCCGCTCGCCGTCGACAGCAACGGCGTTCTGATTATCGTTGATGATCAACCGGTAGGCGTACGGCAGCCAGTATCCGCCTTCGCTCTGCAGACGCACGGCAGCTCTTTTATGATGGCGGTGCGCGACGGTATCGTCCGGTTCCCGTCGTTCTGTAAAAAGAAGGATATGGTTGAAGTGTATGATCTGTTGGGCAATCGTATTGCTGAAGAGAGGGTATCCCGTTTCGATGCAAAACACGGTTCCGTTTTGACGAGCGGCATATATCTCTGCAGGATCCGTTTCGAGCATTAATGAAAGTATCCAGCAGGATCCATTCTTCCGGTGCTGTTCTGCGGTTGCGGGGGAGGGTATTTTATGTATTCGACCGGAAACAGGGAATCGCGTATGCGTCGAAACGATAAAGGGATTTTATTTGCGGTATCGGTGATTGCCGTTCTGCTGTCCGTTGCGGGTTCGCTGCCCGGCCAGAACGCCATCCGCTTTACCGCAATGACCTATAATACTCACCACGGACAGGGGACCGACAATGTCCTTGATCTCAATCGTATTGCACGCGTTATTGACAGCGTTAATCCATATTATGCGGCCTTGCAGGAAATCGACAGCGTTGTAAGCCGGACGGGAAATGTGGACCAGCCTGCCCGCTATGCCCAGCTCACCGGCATGTATTGCACTTTTGCAAAGGCGATCCCCCTGGCGCCCGGATCATACGGAAACATGATGCTTTCAAGAGTCCCTCCTGCAAATATCCGGCGGCTCGCGCTTCCCGGAAGCGAGGCGCGGGTGGCGCTCTTTACCGATGTCGACGTATCGAACGGCATTGACCCCCAGCACGCTACCGTTACTTTTATTGCGACGCATTTTATGAACGGCGAACAGACCGCTCAGCTTCAATCGGCGCAGGATATTAACACTTATATTACGAACGCTGCAAATGGCGACACCTCCAGACCCATGATGCTTTTAGGCGACCTGAATTGCTCCTCGGGTTCGAGTCCCATAACCGAGTTGCAGAAAAAATGGAGCGCTGGAAGCTTCAACTATGGTATTGACTGGATTTTTTTCCGTCCGGCGAACCGGTGGCGATTCATCAGCGCACGAAAGCCTAATACCGGCGAAGCAGCGATTGCATCCGATCATCTGCCGGTGGAGACCATCATGGAGCTTATTGTCCCGCAGACCGGCATTAAAAGCGACGGGTTCGGTGCTGCGCCTTTACACACGGCGATTCAGGCCAGGGCGTGTAATGGCAAAATTTCCGTCTCGTATCTGCTTGAAGCGGGCATCCATGGTGCGAAGGTCGGCCTGTTCAACATTCACGGACAATGCCTGAAATCGGTTTGCATGAGCGGCATCCGGGAAGGCGGCAGGCATACGCTATCCATTCCTCTGGAAGGCTTTCCGGGGCAGCTATGCATAGTGAGAATGGAAATCGACGGGAAGGTCACCGTAGCCAGGGTTTCCGCTTTGGACAGTTTCTGAAGGAACATCATACCCCTCCTTTAGTTTTAAAAGGAGAGCTCGTACGGTACCCGGCAAAAGGGGAACAGAAACACCAGCACCAGCCCGATGCTTACGCTTATAATGCCGATCAGAATACAGGCGGTTCCCGGTTTTTTCTGCACCTGAATTCCGCTGTAGAATAAAGGATCATAGGAGAGTACCGTTACGGAATACCGGCCGAATTTGTTGCTCATCGAGGGATATTTAAAAAACAGCCATTGCGAAGCAAGCGCCGAGCCGTTACGGAACAGGGTAACCTTGAAAGCAGGATTGTTATGCTCGTGCGACCGGGTCATGGGCGTGCGGTTTTCAAAATCATAGTAGAAATCACACAGAAAATCACTGCACGCCAGGCTTAGGCCGCTTTTACCAAGAGGGAAATTGGCTTTATAAGGAATGGCTCCGCTGAAGAGCGTATCGCGGGTCGAATCGACGACAACGGCCCGGAAGTTTTTAACCGCATCCGGCAGAAAACCGTAATGCATCTGGTAGAAATAGAGGCAGCGGAATTTCAGCGGAGCATTGACCATGGTGGCTGAGCTGATTAAGGTACGGTCATTCGTATCGCGTAATTCAAGGGTACTGCGGTAATTGATGATCCCGCCCTGCCTGTTTCTGATGATGGAAAAATTATGCAGAAAAATTTTCATATTGAATTTTTTAATGCTTTCCTGCGTTCCTTCCGATACGATAACTGACTGTGTATCGCCGAAATAATATTGAATGATGCCGCCGGCAATCAGGAAGATAACCCCGCTATGCATCAGCAATGAGCCTGCAACTCCCGCCTTCCCCTTTTTCGCCTGACGCAGAATCGTGGAAAGTAAAAACAGGCGTTTGCCAAGGCAGCAGATGAGATTGACACAGAAAACGGCAAGAGGTGCTATAAACCATGCGGAGAAAAAAATATGATTCCAGCCGCAGCCTGTAATAATATTTGCAAATGAAGGTCCGAATATCCGCACATACGCATCATACTCTCCGTTCTGGGGAATTATGATCCCGACCAGCGACACAAGGCCGCAAAGCGCCAGAACGGCGATGAAAAGCCTGATTGAGGAAAGACATGAAAAGATTTTTTTCATATTTTTTGATGCGCTCGGCCGGGCCGGAGATTTTAACAAAGCAGAGTAAGATACGATGGGGATTATGCCCGTGTCTATGCTTTTCACCTGCCTCCATAAAGGCAGGCTGAATTTGACTAACTATTTCGAAAAGGGTATATTTTTTACCATTATTGATTTCCGTGATGACCAACCCTTCTGTCTCCGGCAGCTTACCGGCCTTATGCCCGGACGCGGTCAGGGCGATGAGTTCGCCTATGAGGAAACGGATAAAAACCGGCCATCAGTCCGCTGTTTACACGCTTATCGTGCTTGCAGTCATCGTTATTATAGGCTGCGCCCCTTACAAGAAGCTTTCCAGGGAAGAGATGCTCTGTGCCGGCGGCAGTATCGATTATTCCGTGTATGGCAATGCTCCGTTCCTGTTCTGGAACAATCTCACGGATATCGAAATCGCCACGCTCCTGCAGGCAGACAGCGCAAGGGCCGGCAATCCTGACGCGCTTCTTGCCCTGGCTCTCTTTGCCTCCGGAAATGTAAGGGACCGGGAGAGTTATCGGCTTTATTCGTCACCGGTCAGGTCGTTCGTTGTCAAAACAAAACCGGTTCTGGACACCATTAAAAGTTTCAGAGAAAAGGGCCGCACGCTCTATGCGTCCCTGTGCAGGGAATTTTACGATAAATCGTTCATGAAAAATGAGCTGAGCGGGTACCGGACCCAGCAAAGCCAGCTTTCCGAACTTCTCAGGAATAAAACGTATAACTGCATAAGCTCTGCCCTTCTCTGCCTGATTGTTTTCAGATTCTTTGATTTTAATGTCAGCGGG